>CALMZT010000533.1 GCA_937870805.1 uncultured Chloroflexota bacterium | reverse complement strand
GGTGAGGGTTGATTGGGTAATTCTAGAGTGCAATAACGCGGAACCACTCCTCATTTTCACCAAATCACGATACTAGTGCTCTCACATTTATATGTATGGTTCAATGGTGCGCCAAAACAACGCGAGTCTGAAGTCCCTCTCCACGCCACACATGCACTCTATCAGTCATGTTTCCGCATGGGAGAGGGATTTAGATACCGTCTTAAAAGTCAAGTAGCAAGCACCACCTTTTCCAAATAATGAGGGTCAAAAGGTTGACCGGATTTGAGAACGCCATATACCAGATGCAAGAGCTTACGCATTACCGCGGTGACAATCGCCATCTTGGGTACGCCTGTGTGTGCCAAGCGTTGAGCATATGCCCGCAGGAGTGGATTATGACATTGGGCAACGACAGCAGGCATATACAAGGCGGCACGGATCGACGCCCGTCCCATTTTGGAAATGTGGCTGACCCCGCGCACCGACGTGCCCGACTGTCGCTGGCGTGGGTTCAATCCCGCATAGGCGACCAATTGACGCACATCCTCGAACTCGGTGATGGCGCGAAATTCAGCCAACAACTTGGCAGCGGTCAAAGCGCCAATCCCTTTAATCGACACCAACAGGTCACGCTTCCGCTTCAGGTCAGGGTCTTGCTCGATGTGTTTTTGGATCTCGGCTTTGACGTGCTCAATCTGCTGTTGCAACCAGGCAATCTGCTGTCGAATATTCGCCGCGACTATCGGCGCGCAATGGGTGCTGTGTTGCAAGGCGTGCAGTCGGTTCTGTTGTCGTTGCTGGTCATTTTCCAAATCTTCCAGGTGGCGCACCAGCGCCCGCAGTTGACGCCAGGCACTGGGCGGCGGCGTCCACAGGGGTGGATGCTGGGTCCGGCAAAAGTCGGCAATGACCAGGGCATCCACTTGGTCGGTTTTGTTGCGTCGCAACTGGCTGGCGGCATAGGCTTTGACCCGTGCTGGGTTGACCACACTGACAGCATAGCCTTGGGCGTACAGATATTCGCTGACCGCTTCCCCGTAGGTGCCCGTCGCTTCCAGGCACACCAGCGCGCCTTTCCCCACGCGCTTTTTCAAGTAGTGATGCAAGCGCTGATGTCCTGCTGCATCGTTGCTAAACTGTGCTTGACCCTGTGGCTTGCCACTACTGTCTACTATCGCTGTCGCCAAACTCGCTTGACTCACATCTATTCCGACACTCATCTCTCCTCCTTGCCCTTGGCTCATCCTCCGATGTGCGCTGCTTTCAGCCCACCTTGTCGTATACAAGCTCAGCCTTTGGCGCTGGCTTCAGATACCGTTCGACTTCGTACAGCGCGGACTCCAATAGGGGATTCATCTAAATCTCTAGCTGATCGCTACAGGGTGAGGTCAATCTCACCTATCTTCCATCGGAGTGGCGATAATTGTCTCATCGCTTTCCCCTCTCTCCAAGATACAAGGGTGAGGTTGTGGTGAGCGCTCAACTTGCCTCCGCCAAAGTGCGGCAAGACCAACGCGTGAGTTTAACCATGAGAGGCTGATCGACACATTCTACTTTTTACTTTCCCCTTTTAACTCACCACTCATCGCTCCTTGCTTTCCACGTCATAAAAACAAATGCCCGCCAACGTCGATGTTGGCGAGCATATCAAGTGAGCCACCCGAGGGACTTGAACCCTCAACCTCACGCTTACGAAGCGTATGCTCTGCCATTGAGCTAGGGTGGCAATGCATCGTAATCATAGCAGAGACCCCTATCCCTGACAAGGTAAATTTTTGACCTTTTCATCAGAACACATGTTCCAATTTAGGTGATTTTATGTTATAATAGAAACCTTATCCTGATCGCCAACATTCTCAGGAATGGGCTATGTGTTTCATTTATCCCTCAACCAACAACCAACAAATGAATAATGGACAAGTAAATTTCCTGATGTCTCACTGTTTTTTCCGCTTACATTTAACTTTACGGTTGCTTTTTGGTTTGGAGATTGGTGGCGATGAACTAATTGCGGCTCTATCCAGCGGAGCAACATCAAACCTAACGAAAAAAATCCTGTTAATGCAGGCTAAAATTTGAGTCACTACCTCGCTAATGCCTAAAGTGTCGCGTCCCCGTGAACACCATCGCCACTCTTGCTTTGTTCGCCGCTTCGATCACTTCATTGTCTCGGATTGACCCGCCCGGCTGAACGATAGCCGTCACCCCCGCCGCAAGCGCCGCCTCAGGACCGTCCGAGAACGGGAAGAACGCATCCGACGCCAGCACCGCGCCTCTTGCACGTTCGCCTGCCTTCTCTATCGCCAGCTTGACCGCATCTACTCGGCTCGGCAGCCCGCCTCCTACCCCCACCATCATACTCGGCAGCGCCAGCACAATCGCATTTGACTTGACGTGCGCCACACACTTCCACGCGAAGCGCAGCGCTGCCATCTCTTCGACTGTCGGCGCGCGCTGCGTCACAGTTCTGAACTCTGTGCCCTCTGGGTCGCCCATATCCACCGTTTGCACCAGCAAGCCACGATGCACGCTGCGCACCTCATAGTCCGAGCCATCGTAAGCTGACGGGATTTGCACCAGGCGGCAGTTCTTGCGCTTCTCGTTGAGTCTGGCTTGCGCGCTTGGCGAGAACGCAGGCGCAGCAATCGCCTCGACGAACAGCGTGCCTAGCGCGTCCACGAACGCATCATCCACAGTCCGATTGACCGCGATGACCCCACCGAACGCCGACACTGGATCTGATGCCAGCGCATTTGGATACGCTTGCGCTATCGTCTCCGCACAGGCGATGCCCGTCGGTGTCAGGTGCTTGACAATCACCACCGTCGGTTCACTGAAGCTGCTGACCGCACGCCAAGCCGCATCAAGGTCAAGGATGTTGTTGTACGAAAGCTGTTTGCCACCCAGCACAGTCCCTCCCAGCGGTCCCGCATTGGCGAGGCGGCTGTAGTAACCCGAAATTTGATGTGGGTTCTCGCCGTATCGCATTACTTCCCCCAACTGCAACCCCAACGACAGCTTATCAGGCAGGGTGTCATTCACAGGTGCTGGCGTGCTGTCTTGTGCCAGGTAGGCATGGATTGCCGTGTCGTAATCGCGTGTGTGAGCGAACGCTTTGATGGCAAGCTGCCTGCGCGTCGCCAGATCAACTTGCCCCCCAGCCTTCAACTCTGCGCCCACGCGGTTGTAGTCGGCAGGATCACACACAACCACTGTATGGAAGAAGTTTTTTGCCGCCGCCCGCAGCAGCGTCACGCCGCCGATGTCAATCTGCTCAATCGCATCTTGTAGCGTCATGCCTTTCTGTGCAACGGTTTCGCGGAACGGGTACAGGTTGCACACGACCATATTGATCGGCGCGAAACCGAACTCCTGTAAGTCTTCGAGGTCCTCTACTTTATCACGCGCGAGGATGCCTGCATGGATTGCAGGATGTAAGGTTTTAACACGCCCACCGAGCATCTCCGGCAGCTTTGTTAATTGCTCAATAGGCGTAACGGGCAAGCCTGCCTGGTGCAGCGCTTTCTCTGTGCCCCCGCTGGCAACCAAATCCCAACCGAGATCGATGAGGGTCTGCGCGAAGCGAATAACATCAGTTTTGTCGTAAACACTGAGGAGTGCTCTTGGCATGTTCAATCCTTTGCGAAGGTATCGTGGATATGCGAAGCGAACGCCCGCGCGCGCTGTGGAGCATCACCCACGTAAGCGCTGGCATCCAATAGCTCATGGATAGTTTCAGATTTTAGATAGCGGTTAAGTTCCACGCTGGCAGCAAGCGATTCGATGAGTGGGTTTGGCTGTCCGTTTGCCATTGCACTCCAGGCAGCAAGGCTGTGTTCGCGGAGTAGCTCATGCATCGCTTGCCGATCTGCACCTGCTTTGGTTGCTGCCATTAACACGCGCTCCCCCGCCGAAAACACGCCGAAACGCGCCAAATTCCGTTGCGCAGCGCCTTCGTCAATGCGCAGATCGCGGATGATGCGGATTGCACTTCTGACCATTTCTTCCGTAGCCAGGAACGCGACAGGCAGCATCTCGCGGCGGTTGGCAGAGTCGTCAAGTGTGCGTTCGAGCAGCGAATGGCTGGCGTTGTCCCATGCCACCTCTGTCATCGCTCTCACCAGCCGCCCCAAACTGTTGATCTTTTCGGATTGAATGGGATTCCGCTTGAAGGGCATCGCCGACGAACCAACTTGATCTTTGCTAAATGGTTCGCCCCATTCACCAATGACAGGTGATTGCAGCAAGCGTAGGTCAAACGCGAATTTGTAGAGGCTGCTCGCCAAACCAGATAACGTGCTTACGACACGCCAGTCCTGCTTACGGGTATACGTTTGTGAGGCAACCGCATAAATGGGCAGTTCAATCGCTGCCATCACACGAGCTTCAAGTTCAGCAGGCGTCATATCATGACCCGCTAAAAGTTCACTGTAGGATGCACTGGTGCCAACAGCACCTTTCAAGCCTTTGCCACGTAAGCCATCACGTACTTCTTGTAACGCATGATAATCGTCTAATACATCTTGCGCGTATAGCGCGAGACGATAACCCATCGTCGTGGGTTCAGCAGGCTGAATGTGTGTATATGCCATGACAACGTGTTCCGATAGTGCATCGATACGTTCAGTCAGTAGCTCCAGCAGATCTCTAAGCGCCTTCAACACGAGGTCTAAGCTGTCACGCATTCTCAGCACATCAGCATTATCCTGAATATCGGCGCTCGTCGCCCCCATGTGAATGATGCCGCCGCCGATAGGGCATTGTTCCGCGAAAGTGCGAACTTCCGCCATCAAATCATGCTGAATTTGATCCTCAATTTCTAATGCGCGTTTCAAATCGACTTGCTCTACATGCGCTGCCAGATCATCGACTTGTTCTTGCGTCACCAAACCAGCAACTTGCTGCGTCCGCGCTAAAGCAACCCAGAGACGCCGCCAGAGACGCCGCTTATGTGTCTCCCCCCATATGGAACGCATCTGCGACGAGCCATAACGCCAGCTAAACGGAGATAAGAATTGTTCATGCGTAAAGTTCATGGAACTCCATCCAATGAAAGTCGGCGCAATTATAACCCCTCGCGCTCAGTTGGGTAGAGGATCTTAATTTGTGAATAAATGCATAATCATCAGAGTTTCATTAAAATATTGTGAATTATTTCACAGTCCATTGGAAAAGGATTATAATAAAAATAGTTAGGGGGACACAATGATTAACCAACATCATCCAAAAGTCGTGATTATCGGTGCAGGTTTCGGTGGCTTATACGCGGCACGCACATTAGCAAACAAGCCAGTTGATGTCGTATTGATTGACCGCCATAATTTTCATACCTTTACGCCACTGCTCTACCAGGTAGCAACCTGCGGCTTGGAGGCGGAGGAAATTGCCTATCCAGTACGCGGTATCTTTCGTGGCGAAACCAATGTACGTTTCTTGCTAGGCGAAGTCACCAACATTGACCACGAAGCGCGGCAAGTACATGTGCGTACAAATGGGGCAGTACACGAAGAAGGCTATGACTATCTGATTGTCGCAGCAGGCAGCGTCGCGTCATATTTCGGCAACGAAGCGCTCAAACAGCATTCGTTCGTCCTGAAGACGCTCAATGACGCAGTGAATATGCGCCATCATATTCTGAAGCTGTTTGAGAAAGCAGCATGGTCGGATGACAAAGCTTATCAGGATGCTTTAACGACAATGGTCGTCGTTGGCGGTGGTCCAACAGGTTTAGAATCTGCGGGCGCACTCTATGAGCTGTACAACCATGTACTCCGCAACGAATACGCCCATCTGCGTGACATGGAAGCGCGTGTCATCTTGATAGAAGGAACGGAGACATTGCTGCGTCCTTATCCCAAGTATCTCCAAGAGCAAGCATTCAAACAGCTTGAGGCGCTGGGGGTTGAAGTTCTGCTCAATGAGCAGATTACTGAATTTGCGCACGATCACATTCGCCTGAAGAGTGAGCGCGTGATTAACACTTATACAGTAATTTGGTCGGCAGGTGTAGAAGCCTCGCCGTTAGCCAAAATGCTGGATGTACCGCTGCAAAAAGCTGGGCGCGTGCCTGTCAAACTGACCCTGGAGGTCATTGGACGAGATAATATCTACGTGGTCGGCGATATGTCGTATCTGGAAGACCCCAAAGGGCAGCCATATCCCATGCTCATCCCTGTTGCGAACCAGCAAGGCGCATTAACGGCGCGGAATATCGTGCGACGGATTGCAGGACAACCCGAAAAAACATTTTCCTATGATGACAGAGGGATCATGGCAACCATTGGGCGCAGCCGCGCGGTGGCGTGGCTGTTCTATAAAGTCCAACTGACAGGTTATCTCGCTTGGGTGGCGTGGCTCGGCTTCCATCTCATCGCGTTGATGGGCTTCCGCAACCGCCTGAACGTTTTCATCAATTGGGTGTGGAATTACTTTGCGTTCCGCCTACCCGATGCGTATGGTCATCGTATGATTCTGACTGACGAACAACACCCACCTCAGGAATACAAAGACCTAACCCACAGTGCAAACGTATCTGTCGGCGAATATTCTCCCACTTCCGCTTCGGAAGCGCACGAGCAATCTCCAACTGGGTAGCGCCTGCGTTCACAAGAGAAATGAGGGTATCTAGCTCGGCTAATGTCCACACTTGATCCTGTCGCTGTGATCTCCTCACGGTAAGTTCCGTAACGCTATCATCAAACCAAATGATGCGCAGGGTCAACGCACGGTGAGGGATAAAGTGAGGGATCTCAATCCGCTGAATGAGCAGCAGCACTATTTTGCGTTGTTCATCACGGGTTAACAATTGCCAGTTATCTATTGCCGTTAGCAGTTCCTCAAATGGAGAAAGAATGCTCAGTCGGTTGCTGGACTCAAGGGCTGCAATTTGGGATAGATACCATTTCCGTTCGCTTTCCATTTGGGCATAACTTTGTTCGAGTTGAGCGATCACAGGCGGAAGTCTAAGTGACATCAGGTTGCTTACGACATCCTCCATGGAACGCTCAAGCGCTTCTACTTGAGCCTGTAAACGCCGCTGTTCACTTTCTGCCAGAGCGAGTTGTTCTGCGGCACTTGCGCGCCAGCGTTCACTATCAAACGTTGCCCGAACCTTTTGTTGTAAATGGTGAAATATGGCTTCGTCAATTGCCGTAGAGGTTCGTCGCCACACACGCTTATTCGGATCATAAGACTGCTCATCACAATGATAATTGTACAGGTTTCGGCGATGGTCGTACCAAACGCCTGCTCTTCGCCACTCTCCATCAATCCAAACCCAGAGTAACCCTTCATATGGCAATACCCTAATTTGAAAGAGTGTTCAG
>CALMZT010000532.1 GCA_937870805.1 uncultured Chloroflexota bacterium | reverse complement strand
TCCTTGCTTTTCCCCATCCCTGCAACAAAAAAGTCGCTGTTTCTCACAACGACTTTCTTTAATCTGCCAAAGTCTAGACAAGGGGTTTAAACCCCTTGTTCACAGGTTCACGGTGCGTAACGTCTGTTACAATGAAAGAAAAGTGGATGAAACAGGGGAGCAATGAAACCGCAACTCATTACCATATCCGATGAAATTCTGAGTGGCATTCCCGTATTTTATGGCACGCGCGTGCCGATACACAATTTGGTGGACTATCTTGCTGCGGGCGATACGATTGAGGCGTTTTTAGACGATTTTCCCTCTGTAACTCGTGAGCAAGTCGTTGAGTTCCTGAAATCTGCTGAAGCCCTGATGATAGCGCATGTCAATGAAGATCATCATTAATGAATGCTTGCCTAAGAAGCTGAAACAACGAACTCTCTGAACATGATGTTGCAACGGTTCAGGAAAAAGGCTGGTCAAGTAAGCAAAATGGGGAACTGCTGAGCTTGATGGCTGGCAATGTTGATGTTTTTATCACAGTCGATCAGAATTTAGAACATCAACAGAACTTGAAAGCATTTAACCTCGCCGTGATTGCGCTGATTGCTCCAACAAATAGATTTGAACATCTCAGCATCTCAGGGCACGCACATTCATTGCTCATTGCTTTCTACTTTTCACGTTCATCAGCAACTTCATGCACTTTCTAAGGCAGCATCTGGTTCGTCGTCATGTAATCGACAATGTGCTGAGCAATTTCGCGGCTGAAGGCGGCGGTGTAATGCACGACATCAAGATACAACGGCTCTTGCCGCGCCTGCTGGATATCCCCTAGATACAAAATATTCTCCGACTGCTGGCTCAAATCTCGTACCGCCTCATACGCTGGGGTGACATCGTATTCATGGATTTCGGCGGCGTCGAAAAGATGATATTGAAGGTTATAGCCATACTGCGGGATTGGCTGCCACACAAAGATCACCTGCACGCCTGCTTCACGCCCTAACGCGGTCGCCATCTCATAGTTCTGCGTCCAGCGTCGGGTGGCAGCCTCCATGAGATTAGTCTGTGTCTCGCTGGCGGCGATGATGTCGGGGTCGTAATAGCTTGGCGAAGACGATGGCAGAAAACGAGCGACAGGCAGGGTGAGGCTGTTGGTGGTACACGAGAATTGTAAAAAGGTGCGGTATCCATGATGGAACTCAATATCCGGCTGTTGCGCATCGCGCAGCGGAACCCATGACAGATCGTTTAAGCCATCAACGAAGATGGCGACGTCCGGCACATTCCCCGAACGCAGCATGCGCTGGAACAGGGCAAGCTCAAGCGAACTGAAGTACAGTGCCTGCCCAAAATTATACACATGGACGGGTTGTTCAGGGTACTGCCGGCGCAGAACATCTTGCAGCGCCGCAGGCAGCGTTTCCCAATCCGCCAAGCCATAGCCAAAGGTCGTTGAGCCACCAAAGACAAAGACATTCAGCGCCTCATCGTCCAGCGGAAACGGCGGCATATCCTGATTGGCGCGATACCCGGCTGAGTGAACATTGACGTACTGCCCGTCGTATTCGCCTTCCTGAAACATGCTGAAAGGCTGACAGCTACGCGGACGCCCGTACCAGACTTCACGCAGCATTGCCTCACGCTCGGCGGTCTCCCATCCCGGATACACCAGGCGCAGACGTTCATCCTCGTAGGTGACGAAACGAGAGGCATCCAGATAACGCTCCACGCCGAACAATACCAGGTTGATGATTGCAAAGCACAGGCAGGCATTAAGCAGCATCACCGCCAGAACGGTATAACCGCGCGCAAAGCGACTCCAGAACGTTTTCAATTTCCCACTCGAAGCGCTCACGACTTCCTCTTGCCATTCTTCGGTTGCTGCTTCTTGCGCTGCTGCGCGTCCATCACCGCCACCGCCGACATCGACACAATGTCCTGTACGTCATCGCCCGCTTGCAGGACGTGTACAGGTGCGCCGATACCCAGCAGCACGGGACCAATCGCCTGCGCGTCGGTCAAGCGTGCCAGCAGCTTATAGGCGACGTTTGCCGAGCCGAGATCGGGGAACACCAGAATGTTGGCGTCCTTCACACGGCTGAATGAATAGCGCGACTCGATCAATTCTGGCACGACAGCCACATCAGCTTGCATCTCGCCATCAATTTCCAGTTTCGGGCGTTTCTGCTGCACCAGCGATACGGCACGCGCCACTTTCTCTGAAAAGGGATGCGGGGTGCCGCCAAAGTTGGAAAACGACAGCATGGCAACGCGCGGTTCAACATCCAGCGTGCGCGCAAAGTCGGCGGCAAGGATAGCGATCTCCGACAGCGTTTCGGCGTCAGGGTCAATGTTCACTGTTGCATCGGTGAAGAAATACAGACGACGCTTGACGATAATCAGGTACACGCCGCTGGCATGAGTCGCGCCGGGACGGGTGTGGAAGATTTGCAGCGCGGGACGAATCACCTGTGGGTATTCATACGTCAAGCCGCTGATCGAAGCATCGGCGTCGCCCATTTTGACCATCATCGGCGCGAAATAGTTGCGGTCACGCAGCAATCGGCGTGTCTGCTCGAAGGTAATGCCCTTGCGCTGGCGCAGTTCATACAGCGCGTGCCGATATTTTTCCTGGCTTGCCTCGTCGTAAGGATCGTATACTTCAGGGTGGAAGTTTTTGATTCCCAGTTCTTCAATCGATTGGTAAATGCGTTCCGCACGTCCCAGCAGAATCGGCGTGGCGAAGCCTTCTTCGTAGGCGATGGCTGCCGCCCGAATGACCTTCGATTCTTCGCCTTCAGCAAACACCACGCGCTGCCGTTCGCCGCCGCTCAGCGTCTGCACCAGCCGATCCCGCAACTCCCAACAGTCCGTGCGGCGCATCGCTCGCTCGACCGCGAGACGGTCTTCGTCGGACTCGAACCAACGGTCGGTGTGCGGGTA
>CALMZT010000531.1 GCA_937870805.1 uncultured Chloroflexota bacterium | reverse complement strand
CTTTGTTGAGTTCGCCCTTCAAATCTTTCAAACCCAAAATCAACCTGAAAGTTAAATGTAAGCGGAAAATGCAGTGAACTAACAGACTAACTTTTCGCTGTGAGCAGTACATGATGAGCTTTTGATTGAACATACTACGTGTCTCCTTATGACAAGCTCTATATGCAGTGTAGCAAAAAATGAGGCGCATTTGAGTTTCAAAAGGAACTTTAATGCAGGGTGAAATGTTTGCTTTAAACTATTACCATTGAGCGTGCGACGGAATCCGCTTACATAACTCACCTTACGCACTCGCTCACTGTTGCAGACGCTGGCAGTTCAAAACTGCCAGCTATGGGCGTTGGAAACCCGTGAACGGGTTGGACGATTAAAGACGGAGTAAAGGCAGGGCGTCTACCTTTGTCGGGCGCACACGTAGGTGCGCCCCTACGAATGCGGTACTCCGTCCTATTTTGTTGAAGAGCATAAAAACCCGGAGCGGTAAACTGCGGAAGGTGAGTTACATAAGACACTCCTAGGAAAGCAGCCGCCAGCTAACCTCGCTGGCGGCTGGTATGTTTTTGGGAGAAAGTTATGTTCCAAAAATCGCTTCTAATGTAATGCGTCGGGAGTTGATAGTTCCAGTACGGGTTTCGATGAGATTACCATCAAGGTCATAGGTATTGACAGTGGTTGTGCCGACAAAGGCATCGCCGGTTTCGTCCATCTCTCCCGTAGAAAACTCCTCTTTGATGGCTGCTAAAGCACCCTCCTCATCAAAAACGAACTTTAGTATTTTCGCATCCACGCGGCGTCCTTCTTGTACCCATCTGCCATGTCCTGTGCCTTGGTGGCTGCCCTCACGATAGTCACCTTGTCCGGTGGTCATCATGCCACCGTTAGGAGTGAAGGTGGAAAAGCCGCGAAATGTGCGTCCATCCTCTGTCGTTAACTCAGCGAACCATGAGCCTTGTTTCGACTTGAAGCCTTCGGGCGTGGCAGTCGGAGTTTGCTGCATCTGCTGATCGGGCGCGGCAAATGCGGCGGTTAGACCGATAACGCCCAGTGCGTCGAGTGCTGTGACGAATTCACGACGCGAGGGAGCTTGTGTAGACATAGAAAGTCTCCTTTAAGCATGAAATATTGTTTGTCACATGACGATGAGGGTATTTTATGATGATACAGTGTAAAAAAGCTGTTTAAGTTAGAATGAACGTGACACAATGAGGAAAGCGATACCCAATGCCGACACTCGATCAATGTCATGACCAAGTGGTGCGCGCGCTGCAAAAAGATGGGTGGATAGTGCAACCTCTGCCCTTATATCTAACCTTAAAGCGGCGGCGCGCCTATATTGATATTCAAGCCTCACGCCAGGACAACGGAAGCGCGAAAAATATCATTGTTGCTGAAGTGAAATGCCTCTCCGATTCGGAGAACTTGACTACCGATATTTACATTGCAATTGGTCAATATTTAATCTATCGAACGCTGTTGCGACAAAAACGACTGGCTATGCCTATTTATCTTGCTGTTCCAGAGAAAATTTATAACATTTCATTTGATGAAACCGTCCATCTCACACTAAACGAGAGTAAAATTAAACTGTTGGTTGTGAATGTCGATACGGAGACGATTGTGCAATGGATAGAGTAGTTAATCTTAAGACCATTGTTCATGATGCTGTGAAAGGCTATCACCTGCCCGGCCTAGACGGGGAAAGCTACTTCATGGCAGACAATGAGCAACAAATGTACGCAGTGTTGGACGTTCCACATGTTCCTCGTAAAGAAGCCTCTACCGTTGCCGTGATGGCGCGTATCGTAGGAAATATGGTGGTCATCGTTGAAGACATCACAGATCGCCCGCTGTATCAGGAACTTTTGCGCGCAGGTATTCCTCGTGAGAAAATTGTGCTGGAA
>CALMZT010000530.1 GCA_937870805.1 uncultured Chloroflexota bacterium | reverse complement strand
GGCCGGCCGCGGATCCGGCCGACGTTCAATGCGCATCCTATGTGCCCAACTCGCTCGCGCTGCGCGACCTGACCAACGATTTCGCTACGCTCAGCAACGCGCTCGGACAGATGCGCCCGGTGGGCTGGACCAACATCGCGCTGGCCGCCGAGATGGGATGGCACATGCTTTCCCCGGACAAGCCGTTCAAAGCGCAGGACTACCCCAAGAAAGGCGAGAAGGACGGCGCCGACGAAGAATACGACGATGACGAGAGCAATTACTCGCCCGACGATAAGGTACGCAAGATCATGATCCTGCTCACCGACGGCGTGCAGACGGTCAACGCCATGGGGCCAAGCGGCGCGGTTTCGACGCTTGCCGCCGACGAAACCACGGCAGAACTGTGCCAGAACGTGAAAGGCGTCGGAATCCGCGTGTTCTCGGTCGCCTACGATATCGAGGACCCGCGGGTGCAAGCCCTGCTTGAAGGCTGCGCCTCCGGCTCAAACGCCTATTTCGAGCCGAAGGACGCCAACGACATCTCCGGCGTGTTCGAAGAAATCTTCCAGCAGATCAGCGCCGCGAAAACGTGCTACATCAATGGTCAGTCGTGCGCCTTCAACGTCGATCAACGCGCGCCCAACACCGCGTTCGGCATCCAGTGGAAAGAAGTCACCACGTAGGCGATTGGCAATTTTTCGCGCCAGTGCCATGGCGTCACCGGGCGTGACAATATCAATGTCCTTGAGAGGACGATGCAAATAAGCATCCCGTACCGCACCACCGACAATGTAAATAGGCATAGAAGTATCTGCCAGCAAATCTTCTAAGTCCAGGACAATATCTGCCCAGATCAGGGGGTGTTTAGGAGTTCGCGGTGTTAAATCCATCAGACTGATTCCGGTTTCACAACACCAATAAACGGCAGGTTGCGGAACTTTTCATCAAGGTCAAGCCCATAACCAAAGACAAATTTATCTTCGATTTCAAAGCCCATATAGTCAATTTGAATAGGTGTAACTCGTCGTGAGGCTTTATTCAGCAGCGTACACAGCTTGAGACTGGCAGGGCTGCGTGCGCTTAACATTCGCATTAAAAAGCTCAGCGTATGCCCACTGTCAATAATATCTTCTACGATGAGCACATGTTTTCCGGCGACGTCAGCCGTTAAATCCATATCCACACGCACCATCCCACTCGAATCACGCGCGCCTTTGCCATAGCTGGAAAGTGCCATGAAGTCGATTTCATGGGGGATACTGATATTGCGCATGAGGTCAGTCAGGAACATAACGCCGCCTTTGAGGACACAAATCAGCAGCAGGCTGTTGTAATCCGCATAATCCGCCGAAATTTTCCGACCCAGTTCTGCAATGCGTGCTTGCAAAGTATCAGCGTCAATCAGGATTTCCTGTAAATATTTTTCATAAGGTTGAGGCATAACTTTCCTCTTTAAGCTGTCGAGGGTTTGTGGGCAAAGTATAAACAAAAAGCCGCTTTGCTAAAACTGCAAAACGGCTTTGATTGCCTTTACTGAAAGGGTTATTCAAACTGAATGCTGATTGCCAGCCGTCCAAGAAGCAGTTCATCGCCTGGACGGATGATCTGGGGTTCGTTGGGGGTAAGTTTTTTGCCCGCCACGAACGTTCCGTTAGTGCTGCCAAGATCGGTGATGTAGAGTTGGCTGTTGGCGATGTGCATCCGCGCGTGAGCACGCGAAACGCCGAGTTCCGACGCGCCGTAGGGGGTCAAATCCACATCAGGGTTGAAGCGCACATTGGCATCTGAGCGCCCTAATACAATGGAGAGATTTTCGGTGATAACCACACGTCGGGTCACACCGCGTATCATCAAGACTAAAGCACGCTGTTCCGCGGGATTCTCCTCTTCTGAATCGCCATCTTGCTTGGCAGAGGGGTGCGAGAAGTGGCGCAAAAAGTTGTTCGGTAGAATATTTGTATCTACCTTTGCGTCTTTGTTGGGATTATTCTTGAAGGACTCGTTTGTATCCGGCATGACAGTCTCTAATGACTCGTCTTATTCTGAAACAAACTCCATAACGATCATATCATAGATTGTCGTTTAGAGTAAAGTTTTTACGGTTTTTTATAAACGGGCACTTAATTTCATACGAATTACTAACGGTGTTCTATGTCTCAACCAGTCTCTTCTGTCATCATATCACAACCCCGTGCTACTGTGCGCGTTACTCTTGACGATGGTATTGTGCTTGAAGGCGGCATAGGAACAACAATCGAAGACTTCCTGAACAAGCATCGCGAGATCGCGCCCCAGCATTATGACAGTACAACCATTGCAGCCATTTTTGACTATCGTCTGCGAGAACTCTCTTATCCGGTGATGCGTGATGCAGGGCTAAAACCTGTTTTGTTGTCCAGTAGTGATGGGGGGCGCATTTATCGTCGTTCATTGGTATTTCTGCTGACAACGGCGGCAAGTGAGCTTTGGAGTGGTTGTCGGCTGAACGTGCGTTATGCCGTGCCGGATGGCGGCTTTTATTGTATGCCGTTGAATCGCCCTCCATTTACAGATGAAGAACTCACCCAATTGGAAGCACATATGCGGACGATTGTTGGGAATGATGACCGTATTAGCAAACGTAGTGTGCCACTGAGTGAAGCGATTGAACTCTTTGCCTCGCGCGGCGAAGACGATAAAGTTCGGTTGATGGAGCAGCGTACACGCAATGAGCTTATGCTTTATACGCTGCGGCAGCGCTCGGATTATTTTTATGGTTATATGGTGCCCTCGACAGGGTATTTGCAGACCTTCCGATTGATCGGTATTGATGAGGGATTTTTGCTGCGATACCCCCGTAAAGAAAATCCTACGCTGTTAGATGACTTTAAACCCTATAAAATCACTGAAGTTTTCCATGAGGCAGATGAGTGGTTGCAGCGCCTGGGTGTGGAGGATATTGGGCGTTTAAATCGTCTGGTACGTAACAATCGCGTGCATGAAATTACGCTCGTGGCTGAAGCGCTGCATGAACAGCAAGTTGCCCGCATCGCCAATGATATTTGTGAGTCCTATCGTCAGCGAGATATACGTCTGGTCTTAATTGCCGGACCTTCATCATCGGGTAAAACAACCTTTGCCAAAAGACTGGCTATTCAATTGTTAGCCTATGGTGTTCGTCCGTTCACCGTAGAACTCGATAACTACTTTGTAGATCGTGAACTGACGCCGCGCGATGAAAATGGGGAGTTCGATTTTGAAGCAGTGGAAGCGATTAACCGTAAATTGTTTAATCAGCAACTGCTGCAATTGATTCGCGGAGACAAAATCACTTTACCACGCTTTGACTTCAAGACAGGTAAAAGTGGCGAAGGCAAAACAGCCCTACTTCGTGAAAAGCAGGTCATT
>CALMZT010000529.1 GCA_937870805.1 uncultured Chloroflexota bacterium | reverse complement strand
GGCGCAGTTGCAGGGCTTTGCGCAGTGCCGCGCGCTTTTCTTCCGTCGTCGCCGCGACAAACGCTAACCACAGCCATCCCCGTTCATCATCCGGCATGGCTTGCACCACCTGACGCAGCATCACCCGCGCTTTTTCGTGGTTGCTAGCACGCGCGAAAGCGACGGCCATGACGAGCTTCTGCTGAGGATTTTCAAGCGCCGACGATGACATGGTGGTTTCCTTACATTACAAAGCAGTTACATACCCAAAGTATACCAAAAGAAAAGGTTAATTTATCTAACGGTTTTGTAATGTTGACAATCTTCTAACGAAAACTAAGCCATCAACGCTTGATCGCCACGCTTCAACATGTTTTATACACAATCACCACTGCTATATACGGCAGTTGAATATGCTTTGGTTTCTTACATCACAGATTATAACGCGAAGGGATATTGATAACCCATAACCAACATTTCACACTGCATTAAAGTTCCAAATGAAACTCAAATACGCTTTATCTTGTGCTATCCTGAAAATGAAACTCTTTGCGACCTTTGCGGTTCGAAATTGAATTTCTAAACGGGTTCTGACGCACCTTCACAATCACAGACGACGAGAGGCACGCGCAGGTATGCCCGCCGCAAAAGTGCTCTGTAAACTCACTGCATTTTCGGCTTACATCTAACTTGGCAGTTAGGATAAAGTTTGAATTTTGCGCCCTACCAACTTAACGTGCCTTATTTGCAAACCGCCAACAAAAACAAGAGTCTGTTATCCCCTGTTAATCAGACTCCCTGCGCTTATTGCCCCAGCGCCGCCCATACGTCGAGCTTGCCTTTGACGCGGCGAATCACCTCGTCGGTGAACTCCGTCGTCGTCGCGTGCCCGCCGAGATCAGTCGTGCGCGTGCCATCATTCACGGCTTCCATCACCGATTCGTAGATGGCGCGGCTGGCACGGTTGGCGGCTTCTGTCCCGACGTAACGCAGCAGCGCCGCCCCTGCCAGAATCATCGCCATCGGGTTCGCCAGATTTTTCCCCTGTAGGCTCGGCGCGGTGCCATGTGGCGCTTCAGCAATCGCCGTTTTCACCTGATTATTATCGTCCAGGCTGAAGATGATCGACTCCGAACCTGCGATGCTGCCGAACATCTCCAGCACGAGATCGCTGAGGTTGTCGCCGTCACGGTTAAGCGCGGGGATGACCAGCGGCGTGTCCCCTGTGGTCTTGAGCAGCAGCGCGTAAGTGGCGTCAATCAACTGTGGATTGTATTTCACCTCAGCATAGCGCTGTGCGGCGAGGTCGAGTTCTTCTTTGAACATACCTTCGTAGATGGGGCTGACAGTGAACTTGGGTCCGCCGAACACTGTTGAGCCAGTGCGCTTCGCGTAGCTAAAGGCAAACTCTGCCACTTTGCGACAGATGCGCCGCGACAGATGCCGCGTGCTGTAAGCCATTTCGTCCAAGCCTTCGCCCTCGCGCCATTCTTTCGCGCTGTACACGCCATCAACCGCCATACGCACGACGGCAATCGGCGCATACACGCCAGCCAGTGGACGCACGCTGGGAATGCGGCGACCTGTACGCAGAATCACCTGTCCATCAATCAGTTCGCGCAGCATAGCGTTGGGGCTGCCCACATCGCCTTTTTCCGGCGGCGTGATCGTTGCCGCTTTGAGTCCCAGGCCCGTTTCGACAGCGCGCGCGGCGGCCTGGCGCACGACTTCGTTTTTGGTGGCGCGGCGGTTTTCCAGCGAGAGATCGTAAAACTCGAAATCAATGTGATCGACCCGAATCACTGACGGATCAAGCACGCGCAGTGATTCTACGAGGAGTTCTTGCCCGGTTTGGTCGCCTTTCATGACGACAATCGTTCGTTTGTCCACGAGACTACCCTCAAACAAGCAGATACAGAATGATGCGCAAATTGTAGGGGACGCGGCGCGTGGTTGCAAACACAATTTGCAAATGGCTGAACGCTGAGTCTGTAAACAACTCAATTTTGCGCTATGATTACGACAAAACAGACGCATTTTTCAGGAGGCATTCATGGGACGCAGACTCATCCCCCTCTTTATCCTCGCAGCCCTGTTGATTCTCAGCATCGTCGTGCCGTTGGAGGCGCGCGATGTTCCTGTGTTGCAGCAGCAAGCCACCGCTGTCCCGACGACGGCGACAGGCGGCTCGACGGTACAAATCTTTTTCATCGCCTGCAATGATCGCGCCGTGTTGAATTTCAGTGGCAACATGGGCACGGGCTATGATATTTATTATGTGGTGTCTACAGGCGCAACGGCGCTGACTTCGCTGCGGCGCGTACAGGTCGCGGGAGCCTATCAGGTCAGTGATACGGCGACCTACGTGACCGGTCAGGCACTTGCGGCAGGTGCCAGCGCGAGTGTGCAAGTCTCCATCGCGCGCGAAACCAACTCGGCAAGCACCACCTTCCAGACGACGGTCAGCGACGTGAACGATGGCTGCAACAGCCCACAGTTCGCGCCCGGCACAAGCGTCGATGCTGGCGCGGTAGGCGCGTTCCCCAACCCCGCGACGGGCACTACTGTTCCCTTTGACACACTGCCCTCCGGCGTCGGCTCAGGCATACTCTCGCCGTTTGGTGGCTTTTTAAACGCGACGTATGTACAGCAGCCGCAGGTCGCCATCGGTCCGCGTGACGCCGCCAGCCCGCTGCGCACGTCCAACCCCGGCTTGATCTTTGCGGAGTGCAACGATGCTTATCCCGCCGCCTATCCCGGTGTGCTGTACGACAACGACAACATTATCGTCTTCTGGTCGTGGTTCACACGCACGGCGGAGCAGATGCAGGAGCACATTGATCATGCGCAGTATTCAGTGACGCTGAATAATGCCATCTTCCCCTTTGTTGAGCGTACCGAGCCGCGCGTGATTGATGGTAATTACTGGACATTCTACATTGCGCGGGTAGGCAATTTGCTGCCGGGTTACTACGGCGTCGCCTATCGCCTGACGTGGGATGCTGCGGTCAACGATGGCTACGACGATTATGGTCCTGGCACGCCCAACGAATTGTTAGCGGCGCAGTGCGATTTCCGCATTCAGG
>CALMZT010000528.1 GCA_937870805.1 uncultured Chloroflexota bacterium | reverse complement strand
GTTGGCGTCTGCGGGTCAATGCGCGAAACAAAATCACCTGTTACAGCGACAATATCAGGATTCAGTTCATTGACTTTCGCCGCAATCAGCATCGCATGATCGCGCTTCATCCAATTGCCAAAGTGAATATCACTCACCTGTGCCACCCTCAGCCCTGCCAGACTCGGCGGCAGATTCGCCAGCGGCACACTGATGTTCGTCACTTCTATCGCAAACGGTTCAACGCGCGTGCTGTACATCGTGCCGCCCAGCGCGACCAGGCTTATGCCCACACTTCCGCGCAGCGCAACCTTCAGAAATTTGCGGCGTGACATTGCCATAGCACAAAGCTCTCTACCTTAATACACTGTAATGCATTATACAGCCGTACCCATCGTAATTCCTTCCTGCTTTCGAGGGATTTCATGAACGCAAAAAAGGGCGAGTCACTGCGACTCGCCCTTCATCCAGCTAACGACTAGCGACTAACGACTAACAGCTATCTGTTCTCGCGCCTCCTTAAACACCGCCTTCGCCTCATCCTCACTCTGCGCCGCCAGTAAGCCCGCCGCCACCTCAAACGCCACCTCATCAGGCAGCGCCCGCACCGCGAACGGACGTCCCTGCGCGCGTCCCAGCCGCTTCAGCGCGAACCGTTCCCACCGCGCCAACTCATCCACCGCTGCTTTCATTGCATCTTCCACAGGCTCAGCGTCGTCTGCATTTTCTTCCCCCTCTCTACGAAGTGGGGGTAAGCGAAGCGGCGGGGTTAGGGGGAGAGGTTGTTGGGTTACGTCTGTCAGGCTTTGCGTACTTGCTCCCCCTTTCTCCGCTGGCGGGTGTAAGCGAAGCGGCGGGGTTGGGGGATAGGGGTTAACTTCCCCTTGCGCCGGACGCTCTCCCCACTCCACCGCTGGCAGATTGAAATAGCGCGCGCGAATCTCGTTGATGCTCAGCACCGGATACGATGCCTTGATTTCCTCCAGCCGCGCCTGCGTATCCGTCGGGCGAATATCGTCGAATACCGCGACGTGCGTGCCCGGATAAAACGCCAGCAAATCCTGCGTGATCTTCTGCGCCAGCCGCACCAGCTTGGGATACAGCGTGCGCTCGATGAACTGCCGTTCCGCGACTTTAGCATTGGCTTCCGTCGCGTTCTCGCTGATGAGTCCCACAGGCACGCCAAAGATATTGAGAATTTCGTCACGGTGTGCCGCGCGCCCCTTCAGGAAATCCAGATCGGTATGGCTCAAGCCGATGTTCTTCCACTCCACATCCTCACCACGCAAAAACGCTGTGCGCCGCTGCGTCCCACCATATGACGCGCGCCACTCCCGTTTGATACGGTCAAAATCCGCTTGCGATGGGTTGTTCTTCACCAGCACGATGCCCGCTGGCACGCCATTTTCCTGTCCGAACGTGTTGCGATTCCACTGCGCCATATCCTTATCGCTCAGAATCGCCAATCGCGCCGCCTCCAGCGCCGACAAGCCGTAGTAATCGTTCGCCGGATGCCAGCGCTTGAAGTGAATCACTTCCTCCGCCTCTAGTGGGATGCGCAGCCCGTCGATTTCATACACATAGCCGCGAATGTAACGCATCGCGTCGGGTACGATGCTCATACGATCCGGACGCAGCGTCCAGATTTGCGCGGGCGTGCCATCTGCGCCGCTGCCCAGGAACCAGTAGGCGTTGCCGAACAATTCCAACATGCCAACGGTACTTTCCAGCAGTTCAAAGCGGCTCATGAACGGGTTCGGCGCTTCCAGCAGCACTTCTAACGGATGGCGTTGGACTTCGACGCTTTGTTCACCATCCACACGCAGTACACGCAGCGGAACGAGTGCAGCAGCTTCAGCGATGCGATTTACTGCCACATACACCCAGGGCGATTGTTGATACACGCCGCCGGGCGCAAAGCTCGGCGTTTCAGCCATCTGCTGATGCACGGCGACACTTGTCAGATGAGGCGGCAAACGTTTCCCGCCACCTTGTAAAAGATTTACAAATTTTTTGAACATGGTAGACTCCTTGTGCTTAGGGTTAAGTGTTACGAGATGACATTACATGCAGAGATGGGCTATAATCGGAATCAAGTTACACGGTTTAGTTCGCTGGTCAAATAGGGGTTGATGCTCGTTAACGATTATTACAGCTATCTCTATCAACCCACTGTGCCTTATTTGTCCACTTCAGTGGACGTGGCACGTTGGCAGCCGTAAACTTTAGTTTCTGGCGCGATAACTGCTCTCACCCTTTGTCTGATCCATGAACTGCCTTAGACTTGAATTCGAACACAACATAGCCCAAAAGGGTTGTTGAGGAACGCGCTCATGGCTGAGAAACAAAAACGTTCGCGCGCAGCCGGCGCTGTGAAAGCAGGGGCAGAAGTCCCCAATCACGCGCTGAACTGGCAGCAGTATCGCCGCCTGGCTGAAGCTGCGGGCGATGTCTTGCTGGCGGCGGATTCTACGGGCGCGATCACCTATATCAGTCCGTCGATTTTGCATATCACCGGCTACAGCGATGACGAACTGCGGGGGCGCCCGTTCACCGAATTGTTTCCACCGTCCTGGCAAAGTTATGTCCGCGAATTGGGCGATGGGCAGCGCAGCGTCGTTTCGCTGCGTTCGCAAGCCAGCGGCGACGTGTGGGTTGAATTGATTTTGCATCGTGAAGCCGATGGCAGTCTCGAAGGCATGATGCGCGATGTTACCGAGCGCCAGCGTGTCGAGCAGCATCTGCAAGAGAGCGAATCCCGCTACCGTGCCATTGTCGAAGACCAGATTGATCTGGTGTGCCGCTATCGTCCTGATGGCGTGCTCACTTTTGTCAACCAGGCTTATTGCCGTTACTTTGGCAAAAATATCGAAGAACTGATTAACCATAGTTTTCTCACTTTTATTCCAGATGAAGACCGAGCGTTAATTGAAAGTCAACTGGCGCAGATCAATCCCCAGCATCCTGCCGTCACCTATCAACGGCGCGCGCTCATCAATGGCGAAATGCGCTGGCAGGAGTGGACAGAACGCGCCATTTACAATGCCGATCAATGGATAGAAATTCAGGCAGTCGGGCGTGACATCACCGCGCAGAAGCTCGCCGAAGTGCAGCATGAAATCGACGTGATCCGTCACCGCGCGCTGTTCGAGCGCACCAACGACGCGGTGTTTATGGTCAGTATTGACGGTGAAATCCTCGCGGCAAACCAGCAGGCATCCGCCATGTTAGGCTATGGCGTGAACAACATCGTCGGGCAGCCGCTTTCCCGGTTCATGACCTCTGCCGAAAACACCAAGATGCTCAAAATCGTCGCATCCCTGAAAAGCGGCGCGACGGTTCCGGTATACGAAGGCATTTTCCGCCGTCACGATGGCGAAGAATTTCCGACGGAAGTCAATGTCGCCATTGTGCAGGATGAAACCGGGCAGCCCATGCACGTCCAGACCATCGTGCGCGAGATCACTCACCGCCGCCAAACCGAAGATGTCTTACAGCGCGCGTTGTTACAGGTCGAAACCCTCTACACCGTCAGTCAGGTGCTGATTACGTCCGAGTCGCTGGAAGACATGCTGCAAGCCTTTTCGTCCATCGCCCTCGACAGCGATAAAGTCACCGTGTCGTTGATGTACGTCCATCACGCGGCGGACGGCAAGCCGGAGAGCCTGGAGTTAGTCGCGCGTGCTGCACCACTGCGTTCCACGAACATCCCCATCGGCTCAAAATACTTCGCGGCAGATTTACCGTTGTGGCAAATGGTTGCCAGAGACGGGCAGCAGATGTTGATGCTGCCGGATACCGACGCGCCGCCCTTGCCCGGTATGGAGCTTGTGATTGAAAACATGCGCACGCTGGGCATTCGTTCCGGCGTGTTCATTCCGCTGTATTCGCGTCAGAACAATTGGGTCGGCGTTGTCCTGTTGACGTGGACGACCCCGCATCAACTGAGCGTCTACCAGCAGCAGTTGTACACCATCCTCGCGCCGCAGTTGGCGACGTTGGTCGAAAATCGGCGGCTGTATGAACGTACCACCGCCGCCTTACGACTGCTTTCAGCAAGCGAAGAACGCCTGCGCACGGTGTTGACCAATACACCCGTCATTCTCTATGCCATTGACCGCGAAGGTTTGTTCACGCTGGTCGAAGGACGTTCGCTCGAAGTATTAGGCTTATCACCGGAGGCGATTGTTGGTCAGCCGTTGAGTGTCCTTGCCGATGTCGTCCCCGGCTTGGAACAGAATTTCCAACATGCCCTGAAAGGTGAGATTTTCGTTAAGATTGTCGAAACCGGCGCTGTCGCCTTAGAAACCCGTTATGCGCCGCTGCGCACGCAGGAAGGGCACATCGGCGGCGTGATCGGCATGGCAACCGACGTTACTGAGCGTCGCCGCGCCGAGCAGCAGTTGAATGAGCGCATCGAACAGCTTACGGCGTTGCAGCAGGTTGAAGACGAAATCAGCGAAAATCTGGACATTGAATACGTGCTGACGATGGCGATGGACTCAGCGGTGCGTTTAAGTGGCTCTGATGCGGGCTTCATCGGCTTGCTGGAAAACGACGTGCTGCGTATTGCCGAGAGTCTTGGCAACTACGAGCGTGACTCCACCCTTCA
>CALMZT010000527.1 GCA_937870805.1 uncultured Chloroflexota bacterium | reverse complement strand
TTATTGGTCGGGGAAAGCAGTTCTATGCGCGTCACAGGATGCCCAAGGGTCATATCCTCCACCACTTTATAAATCACAGCGGCGATATAATATAAATCTTCGTTGAGTTCAATCGTTTCCCACACTGGCTTTGTCAGCGTGGGGAGCGTCGTTCCTGAAGCCGAAAAACCCGCTAACCGCGATTGAGCGCTGTAAAGTGTAAGGTCTGGCTCAGGGCGGCGCAGACGTTCGCCGCTATCCGGGTGATATTCGCGTATTTGTAGCGATTGTTCGCTATCCACCAAATAGCCATCAGGAAGTGCTGCACTAATGACGGTAACGAGATCGCCTATATGCTTGCCGTGATAACCAGCCCAACCACCCATGTTCTGGTAGATACTATGCAAATGGGCATTCACCCCTGTGTACTCATTTTTCGCTGATTTGACCGCCATTGTGCGCACCTTGCTAATCAATTTCTTCCATTCTAGCAAAAAAGTTCCAATCGAAACTCAATTGCACGATTTTTGTGGTATAATCAGAACATAATTTCTAGACGAGGAGGTTTATGCGGCGTAACCCAAAATCAAAATCAATACTGTACGGGAGGATTGCAGCAACAGGCACGCCAACAGCGACAACCCTCGTTTTTGCAGCAACAGCCTCGCTTCCTGCAACACCTTCGCAACAACGAGCGTGCTTCCAGCAAATTCAATCCCTGTTTCACCTATTTTGCTGCAATTGCTGCAATGACCTTCTGCTCTACCGCTAACCGCTAACCGCTAATCGCTAAAAGCTAACTGCTACAACAACGCCAGCGCCACGCCAATCATCGCGCTCAACAAGCCTACTAACCAGAAACGTTGTACCACCTGCGTTTCGCTCCAGCCGACAAGCTCGAAATGATGGTGAATCGGCGCACGCTTGAACAATCGCAGCCCAATACCGTCAGGTCCTTTGGTGGATTTGTAGTACCACACCTGCAAAATCACCGTGATGATCTCGATCACTGGCACGAGCGCGATGATCGGCAGTAAAAGCCACTGTCCACTCATCACCGCCACTGTCCCCAGCACTGCCCCCAACGGCAGTGAACCTACGTCGCCCATAAACAACTGTGCCGGGTGCGCGTTGTACCACAGGAACGCGAAGCACGCGCCCACGAAGATGAAACACAACTGCGTCAGGAAGATCTGTCCCTGTAAAAAGCCGATCACGCCGTAAGCCGCAAAGGCGCTTGCCGTGATAATCCCTGCCAAGCCGTCCAAGCCATCGGTGAAATTCACGGCGTTCGACATGGCGACAATGATGAACCCTGCCAGTGGAATAAAGATAATTGGTGGGAGCGAAAAGCGAATGGGGATGAGCGGGAGAATAAGTTCATTGGCGAACGAAAAGCCGCCCTGATACAGCGAGATAAAGCTCGCCGCCGTCAACGCCAGAATCACCTGTCCAGCGAGTTTTGCGCGCGCGGATAAACCTAAGCCCACTTTTTCCGGCGACTTACCCTCAGCGTGCGCCCGTGAATTGGCGATGCCTTCCCAATCATCGAGCAAGCCCAACAGCGAAAAACCCACTAACACGAACAACGGGAGAAAGATACTTGCGCCGCCGCCTGTGCGGATAATGCTGGCGATGTTGAAAATCAGGCTGATGACGAACACCGACACGACGATCATAATCCCGCCCATTGTCGGCGTGCCGATTTTTCTGCTATGGATGTCGCCCAATTCGGCGCGAATCGACTTGCCAATCTTTAAGCGCTTAAGCACTTCAACAAAGGGTCCACCCCAGATCACTGCCAGTACAAACGTGATAATCCCGGCAGACAGTGCAAACGGCAGTTCCATACTTACTCCCTTCCGCACCTATACAGTTACAAACATCATACAATGATAGCGCGCACGTTAAAAAATCGTAGGGGTGAGTCGCTGACTCACCCCTACGTGATCTCAATGTACTCTAGCTAACGGCTAACGGCTTTATCCGCTCGCCATATTGCCATCACCCTGCAACGATTGGCGCACGCTGTCCGGCGCTATACCCATCAAAATCACCAGACGTTCGGCGATGCGCGCGAACACAGGCGCAGCCACCGCACTCCCCCAATAGCCTGCGGGACGATTCAAAGTGATGATAATGCTCACCTGGGGATCATCCGCCGGAAAGAAGCCAATGAATGAGGCAATTGAGGTTTCTGCCTCATAACCTACAGGCGTTGGAATTTGCGCCGTGCCTGTCTTGCCAGCGATGGTATAACCCGGTATCGTAGCATTGTTATCTACGCCGTCGCGCACGACCTGAACCATCATGCCAGTCACCGTCTCTGCCACCTGCGCAGAGGTCGGGCGTCCCAGTACGGTAGGCTGCAAGTCGATCACAACACCACCATCCACAATCTGCGACACGACACGCGGCTGCATCATCAGCCCACCGTTCGCAATGGCATTGACCGACGTCAGCATTTGCAGGGGCGTGCAGGCAATACCCTGTCCAAAAGCCACTGTTGCCAGCAAGCTGTCGCTGTAATTTGAATCGCCGGGAACGTAAAGTGTGCCGCCGACTTCGCCTTGCATATCGACGCCTGTCGGTCTGCCAAAGCCGAACTGCTGCATCATCTCGAAGAACGAACTCGCGCCCATCGCCGTACTCACCGTCGCAGCGCCGACGTTCAGCGACTGAACCAGCAACTGCGTAGTATCGATCACACCGTGCGAAGCACGATCCCAATTCACGATGTCAATACCACCAATTTGGATTTGCGCGACATCATTGTATGTCCAACTCGGCGTGATGGTTCCCGTTTGCAGCGCTGAGGCTACGGTAACGACTTTCATCACGGAGCCGGGTTCATACTGATCGCTGACTGCGGGGTTGCTCAGATCATCAGGATTACTGGCATTGACGTTATTAGGGTCAAATGAGGGGTAGCTCACCATCCCTAGAATATCGCCGTTGCGCGGGTCCATCACAATGATCGTACCGCCATCCGCGCCCTCAGCGTTAATGGCAAGGCTCAACTCACTCTCAATCAAATACTGGATTTCGCGGTCAATCGTCAGCACCAGATCGCTGCCCCGATCATTGACATCCTGATCGTTGGGGATATCGAAAGGAATGTTGCTGATTTCTTCCGCGCGGATGCGTCCGGCAAGCTGATCTTCATAGTAGCCTTCGACGCCATAATAACCGCGCAGTCCGTTAGCGTCCTCTGCCACGAAACCGAGCACTTGCGCCGCCAGCGTCCCCTGTGGATAGTAGCGCCGCTGAATCGGGTTGACCACGACTCCCAGAATATCCAATTCAGCGACCTGCTGCCCAACCTCCGCCGATACAGGACGCGCCAACTGTTCGTAGGGCGCTGAACTGTTCTCGATGCGGTCATAAATTTCCAAATGGTCGATGTTGAGAATGGTCGAAAGTGCTAATGCTGCATCGCGCGGCTGCGAGATCAGGCTGGGACTCACGCCCACTTCATATTCCAGCGAATTAACCGCTAACGGCTGTCCATCGCGGTCATAGATGTTGCCGCGCTCACCGGGCAAACGCTGCAAACGGCGGTAGTTGGCGTCGCGCACCGTTTCGAGATAACTGATGACACGTGGGTCTTGGGGACTCTGGAACCAGATCAAGCGGATCAACAGCGCGAAGCTGGCGAGCACCAGAAAGGTCACGACGACAGGCAGACGCCGCCGCAGGGCTTGCTGCTGTGGGCTAAGGGGTTGCGCGATTGCTGCCATAACTACTGTTCCTCAGGCTGTGTAAAATTTTTGAACTGCTGCCGCAAAATATCCCACTGCTGCTGTACCCAACCCCAGAACGTCTCATCGTAGGTCGGCAGCACTTCCTGGGATTCTTCCAGCGGCGCAACGGTTTCTGCACGATTGGGATTATAGCCTTCAATCGCCAGCCACTCCATGCGATCCGGCGTCGCAGGCTCAAAGCCCAACGCCTGCGCGCGTGATAGTAATCGCGGCACGCTCTGATAGCTGGCAATTTCAACCTGTAGCTGCTCGTTGACACGCTCCAGTTCGTCGCGCTCGGCAATCAATATTTCCAGTTGGCGGCTGGTCGTCGCAAAGGACGCCACCTGTGACAGATACAGCGTGCCGACAACGATCAAAATAATCACGCTGATGACGACTAATCCCGCGATTTGGCGCTGCGGACGCCAGCCCGTGCGCCGCAGTGCGTGTTGTATCCAGTTGTTTTCCGGTGTCGTCATCTATTCATCTTCGCTCTTGAGTCGTTCTCAAGCATAAACCCGATGGAATACTCTATAGTCAAATCTGCTGTCTCATTTTATCGCATCACCATCAAATCTTCTCCACAACCCTTAACTTTGCGCTTCTACTGCGTGGATTGCTTGCGACTTCAGCCTCACTTGCCTCAATCGGCTTGCGCTTCACTAACGTCACGCTTGCCTTATGTCCGCAAACCCACACAGGCACTTTCGGTGGACAGATACAATCGGTACTCGCAAGCCGGAACGCATCTTTCACGATGCGATCTTCCAGGCTATGGAAGCTGATAACCACTATTCGCCCTCCCGGGGCAAGCAAATCTATCCAAATAGGGATTGCTTGCTGGATTTGAGCCAGTTCGCTGTTGACTGCAATACGCAACGCTTGAAACGTGCGTGTTGCCGGATGAACTTTGCTATGCCCCGGCCAGGCTCGGGTCACGATATTCGCAAGTTCGCTGGTTGTAGTTATTGGCCGATTTTCTATTATCAACCGTGCAATCTTCATTGCCCGCGGCTCTTCGCCGTACGTACGGAGTATTTCCACCAGTTCTGATTGCTCAGCGGTGTTGATAATGCTTTCAGCTGTCAAAGATTGACGCTGGTCCATACGCATATCGAGTGGTCCATCGGAG
>CALMZT010000526.1 GCA_937870805.1 uncultured Chloroflexota bacterium | reverse complement strand
CGGCCAGCACGGCGACACCTTCGAAGAACTGCTGCGCAGCGCGGACTTGGCCATGTACGAGGCCAAGCGACGCGGCAAAGGTGCGTACCACTTCTTCGAGGAGCCGATGTTCACCGCCGCTGTCGACCGCATGCAGCGCGAAGGCGACCTCCAGCGGGCCGTCGAGCGACGGGAAAACCCGATCTTCCTACGCCGCCTCAAAGAAGACATGCGCCGCTTCGATGGACGACCGCTGTTCCCGCCGCGTCATGCCAAAACGGTGTCGTATGAACTTGAAGGTGCGGAATGGGATTTGTACCGTCGGGTGACACATTATGTCGAAACCAACTTCAACCGGGCGCTTTCGGACGAGAACCGCAACGTGACCTTTGCTCTAATCGTCTTACAGCGGCGGCTGGCATCGAGTGTGCGTGCCATCCGACGTTCGCTTGAAAACCGACGCACACGTCTGGTCGAATTACGCGACGATGTGCTGCGCGATCCGCATCTGCTGGAAGCTGCGCGGCGTGACCGCCTGGACATCCCGGATGGCGATGAAGACCTGACTGAAGACGAGCGCTGGCAGTTGGAACAGAATGCGCTCCGCTTCACCGTTGCCCGCAACATTGACGAACTGAACCACGAAATTCAACAGCTTGAGGAATTGATTGTACTCGCGGTACAGGCAGAAGGTGAGCAGCCGGAACGCAAACTGCGAGAGTTAGAAGGCGTGATGCGCGAACTGAACGTGCAGAACACCGCTGAGAAACTGCTCATCTTCACCGAGGCGAAGGACACCCTCGACTATTTAGTTGAAAATTTACAGGCGTGGAATTTCACTGTGATCACTATTCACGGCGAAATGCAGCAGCCTGACCGTGAAGCAGCAGAAGCAACCTTCAAAAGTGAAAAAGCGCAGGTGATGATCGCCACCGAAGCAGCAGGCGAAGGCATCAATCTGCAATTCTGTCATCTGATGGTCAACTACGATGTCCCCTGGAATCCGACGCGATTAGAGCAGCGGCTAGGGCGTATTCACCGCTATGGGCAAGACCGCGAAGTGTTTATGGTGAACCTCGTGGCGAACAATACCCGCGAAGGTCGCGTACTGGAAGCGGTGCTGCTGAAGCTGGAACGGATGCGCGTCGAAATGGGCACTGACCGCGTGTACGATGTCATCGGCGAACGCTTCGTCAATGCCGGATTGGAAGCGCTGATCCGTGATGCCGTGACCAACCGCCGCATGTTTGACGACATCCTTGCCTCGCTTGAAGAGGCAATGCCTGAAAACACCACCGAAGTTATCAATCGTGCCTCCCTGCGGACGCTGGCGACCCAGTACGTGAATGTTGCTGCGATGGTGGATCGCCGTCAGCAGGCAAAAGAGAACCGGCTTGCGCCTGCTTTCGTTCGCACATTCTTCCTGAATGCATTTGAGGCGCATTTCCCCGGCAGAGTGGAGCAGCGTGCTGATGGGTTCTGGCGTGTGCGCCATGTTCCTGCCGATTTACGAAATGTTCCACCCGAACTGGCTTCGCGTTATGGACAGCCTGCGAATGAATATCTTCGGTTCACATTCGACATTGACGAGTCGAAGAAAACGGGGATTGAGTTCGTAGGTCCCGGTCATGCGCTGTTTGAGGCGATTTCCGATCTCACATTGACGCGCTTCCGTGACGATCTGGAGCGCGGTGTTATCTTCCTCGATCCTGACAATCGCCGCGAGGGATTGATCTGGCTAGTGGAGGGAACGATTTATGATGGTCACAGCGCCATCATTGGGCAGCAGTTATTCGCCGTGTACCAATCCACTGATGGACTAACCCTCGAAACGTTGCAACCGGGGATATTCCTAGATTTTGGAATTCCCGATGGCAACGTAAAACTGCCCGAAGCAGTCAGGTCGTTAGTCAACGCACGCGGTAAAGTGCTGGGATGGTGCATCCAGAACCAGCTTTCTCCGTACCGTCAGCAAATAGAAACGCGCCGGGCTGGTGAAATCGAGATTGTGCGGCGTTATCTGCGCGAGTCGTTCGATGTATTGATAGCCCGGTCAGACGGGATGCTGATGGATTATGAGCATAAGCAGTCCAGCGGCAAGGATATGCGTATCAAGATCACCGAGGAAGAACGACGCAACGCCGATTTACGCCGACGTAAGACAGATCGCCTCCTTCGTGCCGAACGAGAGGCAATGGTCAGCTTATCTGAGCCGCGAATCGTCGGCATGGCAGCAATTATCCCGGCACAGCCTCAGCCGATGTCTCACAGCGCGGATATGCACCGCGACGACGAGGTAGAACGCGCTGCTATTGCCCATGTGATGGACTATGAACGCCAGCAGGGACGCGAACCGGAAGATCAATCGCCACTCAAGCTTCCGTATGACATCCGCAGCGTGGAAAACGATGGCGATACCCGCTACATCGAAGTGAAGGGACGCGCAGGTGTGGGTGGTGTCGAACTAAGTGAGCGTGAATGGCTCACTGCCGAGAATCTAGGTGAGGATTACTGGCTGTATATTGTCTCTGATGCAAAGACCAATCCATCACTGACGGTTATCCGTGACCCTGCACATACCTTACCCACCGCTGAAATTGTGAAACGGACACGTTATCATATTCCATCAGACATTTGGCAGAAACTCTCTCAATCACAATAACAGATGGGTTTAACTTTGCAAAAACGACTCATTGAAAATTGGTTACCCAAAGAACTTGAAAAACTCGGATCTGAGGGTGGACGAGAAAAATCAATTCGTCACGGACATATCAGCACGCTCCATTTATGGTGGGCAAGACGACCAGTTACATCAATGGGAGCCATTGTTCTTTCCAGCTTACTTCCAGATATGAGTTATGCAGAGGAACGTGAGCTTTTTCAAAGCTTTATAGGTTGGGAAACATTCAATACTTCAGCCGACACAGCTCTGCTGGAGCTTCTCCAAAAGCACTATCCTGAACAGCCGCCTCGCATTCTTGATCCGTTTATGGGAGGGGGAAGCACTGGTTTGGCAGCTACCAAACTAGGATGTGAAGTTTTCGGTCAAGATTTGAATCCAGTGTCATACATTATTCAGATGGCAACGCTTGTATATCCACAAAAATATGGTGTTGCTCTAAAAAATCAATTCCAACGTTGGAGTAAGGTGTTTGAAACAATAGTTTTAGAAAAGACGCGGCGTATCTATGAATCCATAGATACGAAGTATTTCTGGACACAGACTATTTCTTGCGACAGATGTAGTTCTCTTATTCCTATTGTACGTGACTGGTGGTTGGCAAAAACTCAATCCGCTAAGATCGCTATTCACCCTAACTTTGTGAATGGTGATGTAAATCCATCCTTTGAGATTCAATCCGGTACAGAAATCAATTTTGATCCCAGCAATGGCACATTACAAAGAGATCAAATAGTTTGCCCTCAATGCGGAACATCCCATAACATCGAAACATTGACTGCCAATAAACATGGTCATATATTTGGCGAAACATTGCTCGCTTGTGTAGGTCAAGGTGGCACAAATCGTGTCTATCGAATTGCTACAGATGATGACCGAGAAAAATTTCAATCGGCTCAAAAACAGCTTGATGATCTCCTTCGCTTACAACCTCAAGCTATTCCTACAGAACTTATTCCACGTACTTCGGTCTCACATCTTCAACGCTTTGGAATAACGTCTTGGCACCACCTTTTCAACACACGACAATTACTCGTACAAATTGAAATGTGTGAGGCAGTAAAAACAGTTTTTGAACAAATCCATCAAGAAACAGGCAATAGGGAACTTGCACAGGCGGTTGTCACTTATTTCGCGTTAGCAGTTGATCAGATTGCTAACCGCAACTCAAAATTATGCTCCTGGTCAGCGGTCTCACAAACTTCCAGTGCCAGTTTTGCACGCCAAGCTCTCCCGATGGTCTGGAATTACGTAGAATCCTCCGCATTGCATGAGCTGAGAAAAGTCATTGAACTAACCGATAAGGTGCTGAATAACCTTGTAGCAATCGGAGGCAGACCTGCTTCCATAAGCATAGGCGATTCACGCAACTTAAATGATTATTCCGATAATTTCTTCGATGCAATCATTACTGACCCTCCGTATTATGATGCTGTTCAATACACTGATCTGTCAGGGTTCTTCTATATCTGGCTCAAACGCTCAATCGGATTTCTTTATCCAGATGTTTTCAACCCCGAACTGTTTAAATCGTCGGAGGAGCTTACTGCCGCGCCAAACGAGAATCAGGATCGCTTGAGCGCTGTTCAAGCCTACGAAAGTGGAATGAAACAGTTCTATGATGAAGCGCTTCGAACCCTCAAAGAAAACGGCATCTTAGTGTTACTTTTTGCTCTAAAAGTATCCCGTAACGAAATCAGTAACAAAGAGGAGCAAGACCCAATATTTGAAAGTCCGTTCATGCGGCAACTTGAAATGTTATTTGAAGTGGGTCTTGTACCTACCGCAACATGGCCTTTATCAACTGAAATGAGACCAGCACGAGACAGGCATATCCCTATAGCGTCAACTGTGGTCATCGTGTGTCGAAAGCGCTTAAAAAAACAGCCCGCCATAGATTTCTTGAGGGCGCGAGCAATTATTCGATCTCAAGTTAGACAGCGATTCAATACCTTCCAAGAAATTGAATTGCCGGATGAAGACTATTTTATAAGCACCATTGGCACTGCACTCGATTTCTACGGTAGTTACGAACGAGTTGCTAAGGACGACAATACCAATGCCACCCTCCGCGACCTCATAGAGGTCGTCGCTAACGAAATTACCGATCTAGCCCTCGTAAGAGATTTAACCCATGATCAAAAGTAAATCTCTAACATTCCGTCAAGCCAGCGCTCTCATTCGTCATGAGGTCCGGGAAAAGTTACTTTCGGATGTTAGCCGAGACATCTGGCAAACTCAGTATTTCATCGAACGAATCAATCTTGCTGCGACAGCCTACGGCTATCTTGATGCAACGCTACCAGATGACACCAATGCCCCAGTTGAACTACTAATTGATGTTGTCATAGAGGAATTTCGTGATTTTGTCTTGGTTCAGGATGTTGGGAATACCATTTCGGTTGTGCCAATACTACATTGTCAAAGCTGCAATTCTACATTTACAGCAAATTCTGTTACAAAATGCCCTAAATGTGGGTATCCCAGTTTTTTTCAAACCACTCAATTTGATTTAGACGACAT
>CALMZT010000525.1 GCA_937870805.1 uncultured Chloroflexota bacterium | reverse complement strand
CGGTCTGCCAATGGACCTGTCAAGATCATGGCAACGGGCGCGGTGATCTGTGCGATCAAGCGGCGTGCGGAAAATACACGTCCCTGCACATCCGGCGCGACTTTTGCCTGCCAAATCGCCTGATTGGAGCCGTTGATTAAGGGGATAAAGAACATAAAGAAGAAGGCGGCGGGCAGCCAGAACAGCAGCCCATTGCCCACGCCCATGAGGGTTTGACCAAGCAAGCTGCCCGCGACCATACCGAGCAGCACGCCATGCACACGGCGTTTGGGTCCGCCCCAGATGCTCAACAGCAGCGCGCCGAGCACCCCGCCAACGCCGAACGCGGACTGGACAAGTCCCAGTGTCGCTGCGTCTTGATTCGTGCGCGCTAAGATCATCGGCGCAACCAATACGTTCGTGAAGCTGGCGACCAAATTGATTGAGAAGAACACCAGTTGCAGACCGAGCAAGCTAGGACGCGCAAATATATAGCGGAAGCCGAAAACGGATTCTTGCAGCAGATTGCCCCGCGCTTTACGCCCTGCTTCGGTAACTGGCGGCTGCGGGATGAAGACGACATACAGGGTTGCCAGCGCGAACACAAACGTCACGATGTCGATCACTATAATGCCCGATAAACCAATCGCCGCGAGTAGGAAACTGGCGATGACAGGCGCGACGATGTTGGGCGCGGCTTCTGCCAGCATCATCATGCCGCTGGCGCGGGCATAATCTTCTTTGCGCAGCATCAGCGAAATCGACGCCGAATACGCCGGGAACTGGAATGCCTGGAACGAGCCAGTCACGATGCCTGCGAGGTAGAGATGCCACATTTGCAGGTTGCCCGAAGCGTACATCAGAAAGACGAAGATGGTGGCAGCGCCCGCGCCGAGATCGCTCAACATCATCACGAGCTTACGATTCCAGCGATCTACGAGCGCGCCCGCGATGGGGCTGAGGATGACTGTCGGGGCGAAGTTGAAAAAACCAACGAGTGCCAAATCCGTCGCGCGCCCGGTTGCCTGATATGCCCAGATCGTCAAGCCAAACTGGGTCATCGACGTGCCCATGATCGAGATGAACTGCCCAAACCAGACCAACACGAACGCGCGCATCCCTGATAAGAATGGCTCTGATTTATTCATACTGCCTTCCCTTTTAAAGAAATTCAAATGTTTAAACGAAACTTTATAAGAAAAGCCTCGCTCTGTCAACCGCTATGGCTGTTTCACAGGTACAATCTAACTACGCTTGATACATGATTCGGGTTCAATATTGGCGATGGTGACATTATGAACCTGTATTTTGTGGGGTGAAGCTGAGTGTTCGCTGTGACCTCACCCCCTAACCCCCTCTCCCTCGCTGGAACTTGGCTGTGAGGGGAATTGCGCGGCTAGGGAGAGGGGGGACAGCGTTCGCGTGACGAGATGTCGAGCAAGGAAATAGGCTTAAGGGCATGGTTTTTAAACGTTATTAGGAAAAAATATCTATCTTTCTAAACCCTAGTTGTGTGTTCCTCGATAGAGGTTGTTTATGGTCTCTGAAATCCCGACGCCCAGCGCGCAAGCGGGTTTACGTGCGCTGCAAGCGATGGCGCGCCACAAGACGCCCCTCGCCGCGCTAGAAACGTTTCATGCTGAATTGGGCGATGTATTCCGCGCGCAGCTTCCGGGGTTTTCCCCCATTATCCTCGTCGGCGCTGAAGCAGCACGCTTCGTACTGGTCACGTCGCGCGAGGATTTTCGCTGGCGTGTGGATACAGACCCCGTAACGCATCTGCTGCGCTTCGGCGTGCTGGTGGTGGATGGCGAACAGCATGACACGCTGCGCCGCCAGATGAACCCTGCGCTGCACAAACGCATGTTAGCGGCTTACATCGCGGCGATGGTGCGCGCTAGCGATCAAGTCTGCGCAACATGGCAGAATGGGCAAACGCTCGACATGCTGGTGGAAATGCGCAAAATCGCGCTGCTCATCATCATGGAAACGCTGTACAAAGTCGATTTCACGCCTGAGATGCGCCCGTTGTGGAATACGGTGCTGCGCACAATACAATTTATTTCGCCGGGGTTGTGGCTGATCTGGCGCGGCACTCCCCGTCCCGGCTATGCGCGCGCGCTGCGTCAGATGGATGATTATCTGTACCGCATCATCCGCGCGCGGCGGACGAACCTCGGCACGACAGAAGATTTGCTTGGCACACTCATCCACTCTGGCATGGACGATGGCTTAATCCGCGACCAACTGCTGACGATGTTGATTGCTGGACATGACACGAGTACCGCGCTGCTGTCATGGGCGTTGTATCTGTTGGGACAGCATTCTCAGATATTGGAGACAGCCCGCGCGGAGGTTGATCGCATCGCTGGTGTTGAGATGCCACACGCTGAGCACATGCACGAACTCACGTTTCTCGGCAATGTGATTGACGAAGCGCTGCGCCTGTATCCACCGATTCATCTCAGTTCGCGCGTGGCGGCGACAGCGTTAGAGTTCAATGGTTTTCGGATTCCAGCGAGTTCGCGCGTGCTGTTCTCAATCTATTTGACGCAGCGACATCCGGCGCACTGGGACAAGCCCGGCGAATTTATTCCAGCACGCTTCGAGAACAAAATTGAGCCGTATACCTTCGTGCCGTTCGGGGGCGGACCACGCAACTGTATCGGCGCGGCGTTCGCTCAGGTGGAAGCGAAAATCGTGCTGGCACGTATTTTGCAGCAGTTTGACCTCTCGGCGGTAGCAGGCGCGCAAGTTCACGCGCATATGGGCGCAACATTAGAGCCGCGTCCCGCTGTGTTGATGCGAGTACAAAGACGTGGCGTTTTCGTAAAAAACCAATAACTACTTCCCGCCGTTATCCCTACTCAAGGGAACGGATTAGCAATATTCAGCGTTATAATAACATAGAACTTTCGCTCATGGGTTCAATTAACCCCTCTCCCCGCCAGCGGAGAGAGGGCGAAAAGCCGGAGACTATTGGCTCAATAGCTTCTACGACGGAGTATCAAAGCGAAAGTCATGTAACAATGTACTCACAAGAGACCTTGTATTGTGAATTATTTTCAAGCTATGAACCGACACATGACGCATTTTTCTTCTTCATTGCAGCGGTTCAAATACATGGGATAAACCATTATGAAGCGCGTATTTATATCGTATTCGCGCAGGCAAAAAGCATTCGCAGAACGACTCGCACGCGACCTCAGCGACGCGGGCTTAGACGTGTGGATTGACTTCCGCCAGATTGAAGGCGGCGAACGCTGGCGCGATGAAATTTATAAGGGACTGGAAAAATCCGAAGGCGTGGTCTTCTGCTTGTCGCCCGACGCCATCAACAGCGAATGGTGCCGCCGCGAACTTTCGATTGCGCGCAGCCAAAAGAAGCCTGTCATTCCGGCGGTGGTCATCGAAGCCTTTGATCTGCTCGAAAAGTACGAGGAAACGGCATGGATTTCCGAAATCCAGTACATCGATCTCCAAAATCGCTACGAACAGGGCATCACCGAACTGATTACGGCGCTGGCGGGCAAGCGCGACCCCTACGACGACATTGACCCTGCGAAAATCCCGAACCCGTTCAAGGGACTCGAAGCCTTCCAGCAGACCGACGCGCATATCTTCTTCGGGCGTGAGGATTTAATCCGCAAGCTGCTGGAACACTTAAAAGACGACATGCAAAACAAAAGCGCCCGTTTCCTCGCCGTCGTCGGTGCCAGTGGCAGCGGCAAAAGCTCACTTGTGCGCGCGGGACTCATCCCCGAAATACGCGCAGGCACGCTGCCCGGCTCAGACAAATTTCCCATCGCCATCGTCACACCCGGCGCGAATCCCATTGAAGCGCTGACCGCCCGCCTCCTGCCGCTGCTGCCGTCGAGTGCGACGACAGAAGAAGTGTACAACCTGCTGAACCGCAACCCGCAAAGCCTGAACATCCTCGTCGATAAAATATTGGACAACACTCAGGACGCTACCCACATGGTGCTGGTGGTTGACCAATTCGAGGAAGTGTTCACTCGCACCAGCGAAGTCGAGCGTGAACGCTTTATCAATCTACTGTACACGGCATCGACGATCAACGAGGGGCATACGCTGACGGTGATGACCATGCGCGCGGATTTCTTCGGTAACTTGAGCAAATATCCCGCGCTGGCAGAGCTGTTTGAGAGCGAGAACATGGTGATCGCCACCGAAATGACGGCGGCGGATCTGCGGCGCAGCATCGAAGGTCCAGCCGCCGCAGTGGGGTTGATCTATGACGATGGTTTAGTAGAACGTATTCTGGATGACGTGCGCCAGCAGCCCGGTTCGCTGCCGCTGCTGCAATATGCGCTCAAGGAATTGTATCTCAAACGCGATGGTCGGCGCTTGACGCTGAAAGCCTATGAGGAAATCGGCGGGGTACAGCGGGCGCTGGCGCAGCACGCCGAGAACATCTACGAGCAACTCAACGCCGCACAGCAGGACATCATGCGGCGCGTGCTGCTGCGTCTGGTGGAAGTGAGCGATACAGGCGAGGCGACACGGCGCAAAGTCGCGCGCAGCGAATTAACGTTTCGTGGGATTTCCGACGAAGCGGTGCAGGAAGTCGTTGACCTATTGACGGCTGCCGACTCACGTTTGCTCATCGCCAGTCGCGATATTCCGAAACTGGAACAAGGCGCAGAAGAAGTGCCAGTGACGTGGTTAGAAGTCAGTCATGAAGCGCTGATTCGCCAATGGGATCGCTTCAAGGTATGGGTGGCAGCAGACGTTGAAGATTTACGCTACGGCAGCGAAGTCCTGAAGGCAGCACGCGACTGGGAACGTGCAGGGCGTGACCCCGCATACTTGCTGGCAGGCAACCGCATCACGCGCGCTGAGCAATTTTTGGAAAGCGCCGATGTCAACCCATTACAGCGCCAATTCGTGCAAGCCAGTATCGAGGAACGCGCACGGCGGGAAGCGGCTGAGGTAGAGCAGCAAAAGCGCGAACTAGAATTACAAAAGCGCGATGCCCGAAGACTACGAGTGTTTGTCATCGCGCTGGTGATTTTCCTGATCGTTGCGGTGGGGCTGCTGGGGTTGGTGGGCTTGAGTTTGACCGAAGCACAGCGCCAACGCGACGAAGCCGAGCGTCAGAGCGATCAAGCGCAAAGTCTGGCGTTGGCGGCGAATGCGCTGCGGGTCTCGCGCGATAACGAATACGATTTAAGTTTACGCCTGGTATTAACTGCCAATACCGTTGCCAACCCACCGCCCACCGAAGCCCAGCGCGCGCTGGCGGAACTGGCGTATCTTCCCGGCACGCGCTACCTGCTCACGGGTCATGAAGGACCCGTAACGACACTTTCTGTCAGCCGTGATGGAGCATTCGCCCTTTCCGGCTCCGATGATCGCACGTTGATTTTATGGGATTTGAATAATGCGGCAATGCTGCGCCGTTTAGGGACCTCTGTGCCTGCCACCAGCGCCCTGTCGTCGGCACTGACTAATCCTGAGGCTCTGCAAGCGCCAAGCATCGGACACGCCAACCGTATCACGGCTGTCGCCATCAGTCCTAATGGCACGCATGGACTATCGGCGGGCGCAGACAGCGTTTTGATCTATTGGGACTTAAATACAGGCGAAGAAATTTGGCGCAAAGACGTCAATTCACCTATCCGCAGTATCGTCTTCAGCCCGAACGGACAAATGGCAGCCTTTGGCAACGCCCAGGGCAACATCTCGATCATCGACATGACGACGGCGACAGGGACTACCGTGCGTACCATCACCGGACGCGCAGGCACTGTGCTGAGTTTGGCGTTCAGCGCAGATGGCACGCAGTTGTTAAGCGGCACGCTGCGCAACTCACTGATGCTGTGGGATGTGGCGACAGGCACACAAATTCAATCATTCGTGGGGCACACTGCATCGATAAGCAGCGTGGCATTGAGCGCGGATGGACAGTACGCTCTTTCTGGTTCTTTTGATAGCACAATCAGGCTGTGGAATGTGAACACAGGCGAACAACTTGCAGAGTTGCGAGATGAGCCTGAGCAGCAGGTGAACAGCGTCGCCTTTAACTCGAACAGCACGCGCATTCTGTCCGCCGATAAGGTGGGCACCGTGACGGTGTGGGATATTGCCGAGGCTATCCCGATATATCGTTTATATGGACACAGCGGCGCAGTAACGGTGGTGGTGTATACTCAGAATGACCGCGCAATTTCCGCAGGCAGCGACGCTACCCTGCGCATTCTGGACACCGAAGGCGACGAAATTATCCAACGCAGCGCTGTTCATCTCGCTGAGGTCAACAGTGTCGCTGTTAGCCCGGATGGTACGATGATGCTCTCCGCTTCCAATGATATGGCTGTTGCCCTGTGGGATCGGGAAACGAATACAGTCCTGCGTACCCTGAGCGAACATACTGATGCGGTGAACGCGGTTGCTTTCAGTCCTGATGGCACGCGCGCCGTATCCGCCTCCAGAGACGCGCGCGTGATCGTGTGGGATGTGGCAACGGGCAGTATCGTCCTTACATTCACAGGACACAGTGATGAGGTCAACAGCGTTGCCTTCAGCCCCAATGGTCAGCAGATTGCTTCAGGCGATGCGACGGGACGGCTGCTGCTGTGGGACGCAGCAACCGGGCAGATCATTCGGACGTTGAGTGACCCTGAAGGCGCGACTCCCGCCCATCAGGATACCGTGTACAGTGCTGCCTTTACGCCTGATGGCAGCCAACTGCTCTCAGCAGACGGCAACGCGGTGATGATTTTATGGGACGTGGCAACAGGCGCGGAAGTGCGGCGCTTTGGCACAGGCGCAGATGATGAATTCCACGATGATCGTGTCAACAGCGTCGCCATTAGCCCTGATGGTCGCTATGCGCTGTCTGGCTCTGATGATCGCACGATGATTTTGTGGGATATGGCGACAGGCGCTTCCATTCGCCGCCTGCTTGAACAAGGCAATTGGGTGAAATCCGTCGCGTTTAGTCCTGATGGACGCATTGCCGTTTCCGGGGCGTTTGATGGCACGGTGCGGCTGTGGGATGTGGAAACGGGAACGGAAATTCGGCGCTATGGCGGAGGACCCGGCAACCCGCCGCGCATGAACAGCGTGGCGTTCAGCCCTGACGGACACAGCGTCGTATCCGGTGATACAACGGGAAGTGTTACGCAGTGGCGTGTTTTTACGGTGGCGCAGGAATTGGTTGACTGGACCATTGAGAATCGCTACGTGCCCATCCTCACGCCCGATCAATGCGACCTATTCCGTATCCAGCAACCGTGTCCGTAGGTGGTGTATCTCGCAATTGGTTTGGTTAACCCCTATCCCCCCAACCCCCTTTCTCTGCTGGCGGCTATAGGTTACCCACAAGTGGAGCGAGTAAAATGAAGGGGATAACAGAAAGGTGGAGTATGACATCGTTATGGGGTGATGTCCGTCTG
>CALMZT010000524.1 GCA_937870805.1 uncultured Chloroflexota bacterium | reverse complement strand
GGTAGCCAGATGGCTTTAGCCTCTGGCGGCAAACACGCACACCCAACAGTTGAATTTTGATCTAAATTCGCGCGTTATAGATTAAACATTCACTGAGAGGAAAATACTTTTGACAAACTATTAACTGATAACTGAAAACTTCCTACGGATAAATATCGACGCCCAACGCCGTCGCCACCGCCACGATCAGCGGCGCGATCACCAGCCCCGGCAGGAAATTGGCGAGGCGCGGCTTTTTGATGTCCAGCAGAATCATCCCAATCCCCATCATCAGCAAGCCACCTACTGCCGTCGTCGCGTTAATCATCGGCGTCGTCATGAACTGACCGAGCAAACTTCCCGCCAGCGCCAGCCCGCCTTGCAGCAGAATAATCGTGATGATGCTGAACGTCACGCCCACACCAAACGTCGAGGCAAACGCCAGCGCCGCGAACCCATCCAGCACACTTTTAAGCGCCAGCATATTGAAGCCCTCGACGTTGCCCATGCCGTCGAGCATTGACCCTAAAAACGTCAGCGGACCGATGCAGAACATCAGACTCGCCGTCACATAGCCTGTGATGAAGCGTTCACGCGAGTCCATCACAGCAGGTGTTTGACTTGCAGACGGATTTTTCTCCCCCTCTCCATGCAATGGTGTAAGCGAAGCGGCGGGGGCTGGGGGGAGGGGTTGTCCCGCATACCGCTCTTGCAGCCAGCCAGCGAAGCGATTGAGCGCGCCGTCGATGTCCATGAGTTCACCGACTACCGCACCAAATGCGATGCTCAACAGAGGGATAATGAGGTTGCCCGTTTTCAGTGCGTTATCGATTCCCGCGATCAACGCCACTAAGCCCAGCCCGGTGACTACCGACGATTGCATTTTTTCCGAGAGGCGGTTGCCAAACAGCAAACCAATGAGGCTGCCAATGGCAACCGTAATGACATTGAGAATTGTACCGGACAAGGGCTATACCTACTTTGTAGAGGGCATGTCGCTGGTTTTCGTCTTGGAAAGCTCAGTGATTTTCTCTTGTGCTAAAGTGACGGCTTTATTTGCCATCTTATTGATTCTCTGGAATGAATATTCCTGGTTCAGGGTCAGCGGTTCTAATTTTGCGCTCAGGAGCGAATCCGTGTACTCGATGATGCGTTGCAGAGGTGCATCCATCGTGCGATAGTAGGACAAAATTTTAGTTCGTTTCCCTGAAAGCTGGCTTATTTTTTCGCACAAATTCGATAAGAAACTTGCCCAGTGATGAATTTGCTGCGCCGTGTCCTTCTGGCGTGCGTCAAGCACTTCAAATTCTAAAATAATTTCGACACAAATCATCATTTCGCGGATAGTGGTGTGGAGTTCAGTGTACATCACGCCTCAGCAATCGGTAGGGTAAGAAAAAAGGTGGAACCGCCGCTGGCATTGCTCTCAAAGCGCAGCGTACTGCCCTGTAATTCGCCCAGCGTCTTCGCCAGATACAGCCCTAACCCTAAACCCGGACTGTGCGGATCAACCTGGAAAAACGGCTCAAATATTTTTTTGGTGAGTTCAGGGGGAATCCCGATGCCTGTATCCATGACACGCAGCAGCAGCCCCTCGTCACTTTGTTCCATAAACACGCTGACACTGCCACGATGCGTAAACTTCAGCGCGTTGTCAATCAAAATGTTGAAGATTTGATACGTGCGGAACTCATCCCCCACCACATGCGGCAGACGATCATAGACGTGAATGTTGAGCGAAACGGGATCGTCGCCCAGCAGATGATAGACTTCGCCTAACCAGTAGGCGGGGGAAGTCGCATCGAACGAGGTCTTAAATGAGTCCAGGGTGTTCGTTTTCAGACGCGCATACGTCACCAGCGCATTCGTCATGTTCAGCAGTTGCTGCCCGATGTGAAAGCTCTTGTCCACGCAGGCGCGCGCCTTGCCCCTGAGCACCGCACCATTGAACATTTCCGGGTTTTCCAGCAGCAAACGGCTGTAGCCAATCAAGCGGATGATCGGCGCGCGCACTTCAGACGCAGGAAGCTGTCGCACTAGCTGGTCGGTTAACGAACGCACGTCAGGATATTCGGTCATCATCTCCAGCAGCGACGCGGCTGAGTAATAAATTAAGCGCATGTAGTCACGCTGCTGCTCGTTGAGTTCGGGCGGCTTGCTCAACATCAACGCGCCGTGACAGTTGATGATCTCATTGGCAAGCATGTACAGTTTGCTATGCACAGCTAGGCTTCTTTCGTCAGACGATGCAACACAAGTTTACCACTGGTGCGAATCTGATGGACGAGTTGCTGCTGCTGTTCGGTTAAAGGACCTTCGTCTTGATCGAGGAGGATTTCGGCATAACCGATGATCGACGCCAGATGCGAACGTGTCTCGAAATCCAGTACCATTCTGGCGCTGGTCGAGTTCAATTCAGGCATACTCGCTACCCATTGCTGCAAATGCTCTGCGACCTGCCGCACTGCATAGATACACTGGCTTTGCTGCGCATTCAGCGAGGTATAAGCATCCTCAACCAATGCATCGGCGGCATTTAGGATCGATTCTAAAGGTTCGAGTAATTCATTTTTCATCGGATACGTACCGTAAAGTTCTATTAAATAAATGCGGGAGTACCATCAACATTGTGTGGGTCGATGAACATGCTTGCTTAACCAAATAATATGTTATCATAAGTATACCTCATTCCATTGAGGATGCTGTTTAACAATACAGGTTGCTGGTTTTCACAATCAGGTTGTGATGTAAAACTTGTACCGCACCCGCTTTGTCACGATAACCAAGGGCAAAGCAAAATATTCTTGTTACGAACTAGGGCGGGTGACGCCCGAAGTCACGCCTCTGGAGAGCAGGTAAGACCTACCAAACGTAGGCGCTACTCGTCGAAAGAGGAAGCCGATGGGCTTGTCCTATCGGTATTTCACAATAATATCGTTAATCGAGATGCGCGTCGAGAAGTGTTTCTTAGGGGAATAGCAGTAGGCACAGCCAGAGGCACCTGACGAGACTAGCTGTTCAGCAGCGTTGAACTCTCTGCCTACGCTGGTGTTGTCCTAAAATTCAAAATGGTGATGTTCGTAGGGGAGCACCAATGTGTGCTCCTGCACTCTACAAGAGGAAATTTCTTCTCAACAGCCCGACGCTGAACGATGTTCGCGGCTGATCTTGCACTTGCTGTCTGCTGACCGCTGACCGCTGACCGCTTCCCATTTTCTACTCAGCTTTGCGCTCATCGCCGCGCGTAAGCGGCCATCGCATACTGCGACGTGTCGGGCGCTTATGGGA
>CALMZT010000523.1 GCA_937870805.1 uncultured Chloroflexota bacterium | reverse complement strand
GCAGGGACACAGCCTTATTCAAGCCCTTCTTGATGCTTTACTTGGACTACCTCTCGTCCCTGCCTGAGTAGTTACGAAAAATCAGTGATTGGCATAGAAACACCCCCTATACACGCTTGATTTTTATTATATTGAAAAGATGGTAAAAAGTATTATGAAGAATGAATAAGAATCAACACGTTTTTCATTACTGATGAGCCTGGACGATTGAATGACAAGATACACCCTCAGCATATTATGATGATCGGGCTATAATAAATGTCAGGTGGAGGGCGCTCTCTCGCCTAAAGAAGCGCGCCCCCGCTTGTTTATGGCGACTGTCTTTTTGGCAGTCGCCCCATTAATAATGTTTACTGTTTTTTGTCGTCTTCGTCCTCGGCTTCGCTATCGTCAAAGTCGTCATCCAGCCACCCTACCATATCGCCATCGAATGCCGGATTGCGCAGGCCGATCATCTTGGCTTCGATCAGCGCTTCCTCGAATGTCAGCGTGCCATCTTCGACGTTGCGCATGATACGGGCGATGAGCCAGCGCTTGTAACGATGGGTCTCGAAGTCCAGCAAGCGTCGCAGATCATCGAGCGCCTGTTGCAGCAGTTGGTCATAAGTCATGGCGCGCCTCCATTTCCTGCCACTGCATCCGATACAACGGGTCTTTCTTCATCCGTTCTTCGTGTTCGCGCCGCTGTTCCAGCATGTAAGGCGAATTCCAAAAGGCTTCGGATTCCTTTTGTTGGTGATGCCGCTGGGCGCGTTCGTTCAACGCTGCACCAATAGCGACACCGACGCATACGCCGAACAATGTCCAACGCAGCGCATTACGGATTTGGTTCATCTATCCTGACTCCTTTTACTCTGGAGCGCTTTTACGCCCCTCTTCTTTAAGCTGCACATTGATTTGCTGCAATGCAAACCGTACTACTGCCGTTACATTGATCGTGCCATTGCTGTTTTTCAGCCCCAATATGCCTTTTTCGGTCATCTTATTGCCGATATTTTCAATGGCTTCTAAATCGACTTCAGTGAAGCGAATAGCAGTCTGCTTTGCCTTCATCAATACAACCTTTATACACGAGTTATACAAAGTTGACAAGGAGTCAACATGTATCAAAATTGAAACTGCTGTTATTTTAATGGAGAATCTGTTCACTGGCAGAACGAACTTTACAAGCTACTCACGTCATTTACGCGGGACGACACATTGGTCGTCCCCTACGAATGTGAATTTGAAATGGATTGTAGAGTGTGTTGAGCAATATTTTAGCGCAGACTATAGTTGTGAGTGTGGCAAACAACGAAGGTACATCCCATGCGCCGCCTGTATGCTTTCATCCGTCTCGGACGCCCCTTGTTTCTGGTCGGTGGCGTCATCCTCCACCTGTTAGGCGTCGCTATCGCGTTCTACAGCGGCGCGCCCCTCAACATTGCTGCGCTGCTGTGGGGACAGATCGCTATCACGGCGACGCAGTGGATGACGCACTACTGCAACGACTATTTCGATCTGGAGGCAGATCGCGTCAACCAGACACCTACGAATTGGTCAGGCGGCAGCCGCGTGTTGACGCAGGAGCTTTTGCCAGCGCGCATCGCCTTGTTCACGGCGCTGATGCTGGCGTGCATCACGATCATCGCCACCGTTGTCCTCAGTGTTGTTGTACAAACAGGCGTGTTGACGCTGCCGCTGCTGCTGTTGGCGTTGTTTCTCGCGTGGTTTTACAGTGCGCCGCCGCTGCGTCTGCATTCCAGTGGATTTGGCGAACTTTCAACGGCTGTGCTCGTCGGGGGATTAACGCCGCTGACAGGTTTCTATCTGCAAAGTGGACGGTTGGAACTGCTGCCGTTTCTGGCGATTGTTCCCGTCATCTGCCTGCAATTTTGTATGCTGCTGGCGGTATCTTTTCCTGATGTGCTAGGAGACGGCACTATTGGCAAGCGCACATTAGCGGTGCGGCTTGGCTCGGCGCGCGCGGCTCAACTGTACAGCTTCATGCTGTTAATGGCGTACCTATCGCTGCCGCTGCTGGTGATAGTGGGATTACCGCCGCTGGTCGCGCTGGCGACGGCGCTGCTGTCGCCGTTAACGCTGTGGCTGTTGTGGCGCGTGCGGCGCGGCGACCATTCAAATCCCGCGCGCTGGAATCAGCTTGCCTTTGTCAGCATCGCGCTGCTGTTCAGCACGGCGCTCGTGGAAATGCTTAGCTTTGCGCTGCTGGCGGGCATGTAGGCTTCTCAACACATTTGCGAAACCTTCAGGCGTAAACTGGCGTATAGGAACACGACGCTCACGTATCCCTTAAGGACACCTCATGATGAAAAATGTGCTGCGGTTTTTGCTGTTATTGCCTGTACTGTGTATGGCGTTCGTGGTTTACGCTCAAGATGACGTAGACGACGCCTTAGAGTCGTTGATTGCCGACATTGCCGACGATGATGGTCCCGCCGTCTCCGCGCGCATCACCATTGATGACGAGACTTGGGCAGCGGCGGGTGGTCTGGTTGATGTGGACGGCGATGAACCTGCCACGCCTGACAGCCGCTTCCGTATCGCCAGCATGTCCAAGACCTTTGTCGCCGTCGTGGTGATGCAGCTTGCAGAGGAAGATGTCCTGTCGCTGGATGATCGTGTCAGCGAATGGCTTGCGGATGATCTCATTGGCGATCTGGCAAACGCCGATGAAGCGACGATCTACCAACTGCTGACGATGACGGCAGGCATTCCAGAGTATCTGAACGAAACATTTTACGAAGCGATTCTCGAAGACCCGACTTATGAATGGACAGCGACGGAAGTGCTGGAGTATGCGTATGGCGAGCGCGCGTTGTTTGATCCCGGCGAAGGCTTTGAGTATATCAACACCAACTACATTCTGCTGCAACTGATCGTCGAAGCCGCCACCGAGATGCCGCTGCATGAAGTCGTGCGTGAGCGCATCTTCGAGCCGCTGGACATGCGCGACAGCTACACGCAGGTTCAGGAAACGCTGCGCGGCGAGTTCGTGCATGGCTACGAGGACATCGAAGGGGATAATCGTCTGGAAGATGTGACCGATTACAACGACGGCGCGGGCTTAGGCGATGGCGCGCTCATCACGAACACCGCTGATTTAACACGCTTTTATCAGGCGCTGTTCGTAGCAGGCGAACTGCTCAGTGAAGAGTCTGTCGAAACGATGCTCGACGCTGCCGACAATGAAAATGAATATGGCATTGGGATAGAAGTGTTTGA
>CALMZT010000522.1 GCA_937870805.1 uncultured Chloroflexota bacterium | reverse complement strand
TCTGTACTCCATATCGTTTGATAATCCTCAGCGGGGTTTTGCGAAACGTTGATGAGCGTTTCCCCATCCCACACGTAGACTTCGCTGTTGCCGTCGCGCTCGGAAACGAAGGCTAAACGTCCATTGGCGCTCCACATGGGGTCGGCGTCGTTTGCGGAGTGCTGCGAGACGTTGGTCAGTGTTGCGCCATCCCAGACGTAGATTTCCCGATTGCCATCACGCAGGGACACAAACGCCAGCCGTCCATCGGCGCTCCATTCAGGCGCAAGATCATTCGATGGGGATTGCGAAACGTTGGTGAGTGTTGTGCCGTCCCACACGTAGATTTCTGCATTGCCGCCGCGCTGAGAGACGAATGCCAGCCGTCCATCGGCGCTCCACGTCGGCAAAAAATCCTCCGCGCGATTCTGCGAGAGATTAGTGAAGTCTATGCCATCGGAGAGGTAAATTTCAGAACTGCCATCGCGGAACGAAACGAAGGCTAACTGTCCATCGGTGCTAAAGGCAGGCAAAAAGTCCTCAGAGGGGTGCTGCGTGCGGTTGGTGAGCGCCGCGCCATCCCACAGGTAGATTTCGTAATTGCCATCCCGATCTGATACGAACGCCAATTGCCCGTCGGCGCGGGAGATTGGGGAGAAATCGTCTGTCGGATACCTGGAGATGTTGATGCGCAGCCTGCGTGTGAAATCGAAAATGTAGATTTCGCGGCTGCCGACGCTCCCCGACTCGAACACCAGCAGCGCACCCGGAAACGCCTGTCCCAGCAGGCAGACAGCACCTACCAGCAGGCTCAGCGCCAGCAGTAAACACACACTCCAGCGGAACACCGATTGGATAAGCATAGGCGTTCAAGCCTTGAAACTGCCGCTACTTATAGTATACGCTGGCAGTTCAAAACTGCCAGCTATGCGTTTGGAAACCCGTGAACGGGTTGAGGATGAGAAGTTTCAACCCATCGTGTGTAAACTGCGCAAGGAATTTATTCGTGATCGCCGTTTTCAGGCGTGCGCCAGTTCGCCGTTGCGATAGGGCATATAGGCGTCAACCCATTCCTGATCGTACTCGCGGATAAATTTTTCGGCGGTTGCCACGAGTTCGCGGTTGCCGATGAACAGCGGTACGCGCTGGTGCAAGCCCGACGGCGGAATATCCAGGATGCTGCCGATGCCGTCTGATGCCACGCCGCCCGCCTGTTCCACGATGAAGCCGAGCGCCTGCGCTTCGTACATCAGGCGCAGCTTGCCGCTGGGGCGCTTCATTTCGCCGGGGTACATGAACACGCCGCCGTGCAGCAGATTGCGATGTACATCGGCAATCAACGCGCCGATGTAGCGCTGTGCCAGTGGTTCGTGACCTTCGCCGTGAATGCCTTGCAGCCACTTGACGTAACGGCGCACGCCCGGCGTCCAGAACTTTTCGTAGCCTTGATTGACGCTGTAGTATTTGGGCTTTTGCGGCACGCGCATATCGGGATGGCTCAGCAGGAATTCGCCAATGCCGGGGTCGAGTGTAAAACCGTGTACGCCCTGTCCGGTGGTGTAGACCATCATCGTGCTTGGTCCGTAGATGATGTAGCCTGCTGCCACCAGCTTGTTGCCCGGCTGCAAGACATCTTCCAGCGTACCGCGTTCGCCTTTGGAGATTTTGCGATGGAGGGAAAAGATCGTGCCCATCGGCATATTCACGTCGATATTCGATGAGCCGTCCAGGGGGTCATAGAGCAGTGCGTAGCGTCCGCTGTCAAAGTGCAGCGGAATAGGGATGATGTCGTCGTGTTCTTCGGACGCCATCGCGCACAGGCGTCCGGTGTGGTCGTTCATCTTTGCAATCACATCATCGGCAAACACGTCCAGCTTTTGCTGCTGTTCGCCAAAGACGTTGTGACCGTCCGTTGCGCCCAAAATGTTGACCAGCCCGGCGCGGGTGGTTTCGCGGGCGATGATCTTGGCTGCCAGCGCAATGTCGTAGAGGATGTTGGTCAACACGCCTGTCGCTGTCGGGAACTGCTTTTGCTTGTCGAGAATGTGGCGCTCAATCGTGGTGATTCGGTGTGCAAGGACCATCGCATCCTCCTCATTTAATCGAATGTTGATTTGATTGTACGTGAAATTAACCATCATACACAACAAGGCAAGGTTGGGCAGATTGCATAACATTTCAATCTTAAGTCCGAAAGATAACCTTTCGTGAAAAATAGAAAACATATTGTGGGTGTAGAGTGCCTTAAAAACGGGCAGAGACGCAGGTCTGCCCCTACAAAATCTCTCCGTACCGATTTGCAGTTAGCTCTGGATTTGAACCCACAGTGAGAAACTTTCCACTGTATCCTCTATGCCTCCGTCGTTTATCATTAGCGTCATAACAAAAGGCTTTTTATGGCAAACGATACCTTTGTAGTGGAAATCATCGCCATGGCGAACGGCGGCAACGGCATCGCGCGGCACAACGGGCGCACGGTGTTCATCCCGCGCACCATTCCCGGCGAAAAAATTGAAGCGCGCGTCACGCAGGACAAAGGCAAAGTGCTATTTGCGGAAGGCGTGCGTCTGGTCGAAGCGTCAGCAGATCGTGTGTTCCCGCGCTGCGCGCACTTCGGCAAGGCGTGCTGTTCGCAATGGCAGCACATTGATTACCCCGCGCAGCTTTTGCTCAAACAGGATGTGCTTGCCGACCAATTGGGACGCATCGGCAATCTGGATGATAAACACGTTGAGCGTGTGCTGCGTCCGGTGATTGCCAGCCCGCAGGAGTGGGGCTATAACTATCACATGACATTGCAAGCAATAGGCGATGAATTGGGCTTGCCCGCCGTTGATGGACGTATCGTGCCGATCAACGAGTGCCATCTGCTGCATCCTGATTTGTGGGCGCTGTATGAATCGCTGGATCTGGAGTTCGAGGGATTGAAACGGCTCAGGCTGCAAATGGGCACGGATGGCGCGCACATGCTGATTCTGACAATGGCGAATGACGAAACGCCTGAACTGGAAACCGATATGCCGACCAGCGTCAACATGCTGCTGGAAGATAATGAGCCGATGAACCTGATCGGCGACTCGCATTCGCGCTATACGGTTGGCGGGCGCACGTTTCGCGTGACGGCGGGCAGTTTTTTCCGCGCGAATGTGTCGCAGTTGGACAATCTGGTGAAGCTCGTCGCCAATACGCTGGCGCTGACGGGCAAAGAAGCGGTGCTCGATTTGTACGCTGGCGTGGGCTTGTTCAGCGCATTTATTGCGCCGCACGCTTCATTGGTGACGCTGGTCGAAAGTTATCCCCCTGCTGTGACCGACGCCGACGAGAACCTACAAGACTTTGAGCATATCGACGTGATTGAAGGCAGCGTTGAAGAAGCGTTGGAGGAACTGGACGAGAAATATGATGCTGTGCTGCTTGACCCGCCGGGCAGCGGCTTGAGCGTGGAAGTGATGGACGCCTTAGGTGAGTTGAGGATACCGCGTTTGGTGTACATCAGCAGCGACGCGGCGACACTGGCAAACTATGCCAGCGGCTTGGTCGTGCGGCGCGTCGGCAATTACACACCGGGACGCGAGGAATTGTCGTGGGCGCTGGAGACGTGGAGCACAGGATAGACATTCCCGCCAATTGAAGTGACAACAAATTGATAAAAGAAAACTGCCGACTCAGCACTAAGTTGGCAGTTTTTGCTTTTTAGAAGTGGGTTGAGCTTGCGCCCAACCCATATCGTTTTACGGGATTAAGATCACATTCATTGTCACTGTCGCGGTATCGGTGTTGCCACCGTCCGTGATGGTGTAGGTGAACGTATCTGTGCCAGTGAAGACCGCGGTTGGTGGGTCGTAGTTAAACGCACCGTCGCCGTTCATGCTTACTGTGCCACCTTGCGTCGTCGTGATGGTGCCTGTGGTCG
>CALMZT010000521.1 GCA_937870805.1 uncultured Chloroflexota bacterium | reverse complement strand
GGGGGGGGGGGGGGGGGGGGGGAGGGGGGGGGGTGGGGGGGGGGGGCGGGCGGGTGGGGTGGGGGGGGGGGGGATGTTGAAGTGCATCACCACGAAGTCGGCAGCGCTGGACAGGCAGAAATTGACATGAAGTTTGACAGCCTGTTGAAGATGGCTGATAAGCTGCTGATTTATAAGTATATCATTCGCAACGTGGGCTACAGGCACGGCTATACGGTTACGTTTATGCCGAAACCTGTGTTTGGCGATAATGGTTCGGGGATGCACTGTCACCAATCGCTGTGGAAGGATGGCAAGCCGCTGTTCTTTGGCGATCAATATGCCAACCTGAGCGAAATGGCGTTGTATTACATCGGCGGCATTCTGCGGCACGCGCCTGCTATTCTGGCATTCACCAACCCGACGACCAACAGCTATCGCCGCCTTGTGCCGGGCTACGAAGCGCCTGTCAATCTGGTGTATTCGGCACGCAATCGTTCTGCCGCCGTGCGTATCCCGATGTACAGCCAAAACCCCAAGGCAAAGCGCATTGAAAGCCGCTTCCCGGATCCATCGTGCAACCCGTATCTGGGCTTCTCGGCACTGTTGATGGCAGGCTTGGATGGCATCAAGAACCAGATTCGCCCCGGCGAACCCGCTGACTATGATCTCTACGAACACGAAGTCACCACGCCTACCGTACCGGGCAGCCTTGACCGCGTGCTGGACTGCCTGGCAGACGACCACGACTTCCTGACGGCGGGTGATGTGTTCACTGAGGACTACATTGAGAACTACATCGCTTACAAGCGCGCGCATGACGTAGACGCCGTAGCGCTGCGTCCGCACCCTTATGAGTTCATGCTGTATTACGATGCATAAATTGATAGCAATGAGTTGAAAGCAATGAGCAATGAGAAGGGCGAGCCGTGATGGTTCGCCCTTTTTGATTTTGTACTTTTAAATATTGTTCTTGCTCAACCGAATGAGGTGAGAGAATGCCTTTTACATTATTGCCTATTATTTGGCTAAATCAAAACACAGTTGCCGTTCGAGGAACTTCAATCATAATGCGCCCACACGCCGCCTGCTGTGTTGCCGCCATCCATCACTAAAAGCTGTCCCGTCATATAGCTGGAATCGTCACTGGCAAGGAACAGCACGCCGCGCGCGATTTCGTCCACGCTGGCGACGCGCCCCATCGGAAAGCCCTTGCCCAACTCTGAAAGATACTCGTTGACGGTTTGTTCGGGTTTCAGTTTGTTGTTCCAGCGTTCCACGTAGGTGTCGCCAGGAAAAATCGCGTTGATGCGGATTCCTTGCCGTGCGTGGTCGAGCGCCATCGCCTTCGTCAACAGCGCCACCGCGCCCTTTGTCGCACAATAGGCAGCCGCCTCTTGCCCACCGACCACAGACCAATCTGAACCGCAGTTCACAATCACTCCTTTGCCACGATCAATCATATACGGCAGCACGACGCGGCTCATGTGAAAAGTGCCGCTGACATTGGTTGCCAGCACATCGTTCCATGTTTCGAGCGAGGTTTTCAGCACCGTTCCGACAGGGACAATTCCTGCGTTGTTGAACAGAATGTCCACTTGTCCGAATATTCGCAGCGTTTCATCTACCGCGTGCTGGCAGTCGTCGTACAGCCGCACATCGCAGCGCACGAACGCGACATTGGCAATACTATCAGCAACTTCACGTCCTTTATCCTCTCGACGTGCTGCAATCATCACCTGCGCCCCTTCCTGCCCAAATAGGCGCGCTGTGGCTTGTCCTATTCCCGAAGTTGCCCCTGTAATCAGTGCCACACGCCCCTCTAAACGCCCCATGTCTCAATACTCTCTCAAAACGGCTCAAATCTAAAACTGACCCCGACAACGAATAATAATCTACGCGCAACTGTAACGTAAAAGTGTTATTCTCGACAAAATGAAAATGCCAACGACTAATGAAGGGGATGTCATCATGGGCGACTGTGACTACGGGCTGATCGGGCTGGCGGTAATGGGGCAAAATCTGGTGCTCAATATAGAGCGCAACGGCTTTAAAGTAGCGGTTTACAATCGCACGACGGCGACCAAAGACGAGTTTCTAGCAGCCAATCCCGGCAAGCGGCTGTTCGGCGGCAACACGTTAGAAGAATTCGTTGCACTGCTCAAAAGACCGCGCAAGATTCAGATTATGGTCAAGGCGGGCGCACCCGTCGATGCGGTCATCGACCAGCTTGTACCGCTGCTGGAACCGGGCGATTTGATTATCGACGGCGGCAACAGCTATTTCCCGGATACTGAACGCCGCGATAAAGCGCTGGCAGAAAAAGGACTGTTGTTTCTAGGCTTAGGCGTCAGCGGCGGCGAAGAAGGCGCGCTGTGGGGTCCCAGCCTCATGCCCGGTGGACGCCCCGAAGCCTACGCGCTGGGACAGGATATTTTAACGGCAATCGCT
>CALMZT010000520.1 GCA_937870805.1 uncultured Chloroflexota bacterium | reverse complement strand
TATGGGCGTGCCAGCTTTGAACTCCTGCGCCAGAAAGTCCTTTACCATCCCGGTTCTACATAATCTGCGGAAGACCCGAAATAAGGGGATGGAAACTGCAAAATAACACGATCATAATTGCCAAAGAAGGCGTATTCTTCTCGATAATCCTTCAGATGAGACAAAAAATGCCAGTCAATTGTGCATCGCACATCATAAGGGTATTCAAGGACGCTGTGAATTGATTCTCCTTCTCGCCATATCTCCGTTCTGACTACGCGCAAAGGTTCGCCTAAGAACCCAAACATCATATACACCTGATGGATGAGACTCACTGTCATCATCCCATAACCCAAGCGCAGGCGCGTATCATCCTTCCGCGCGCCTAACACTTCATCCACGAGCGCGGTCAATTCCCCACCTGCCAGTCCATTCAACTGACCACGAACTTGATCTTCCCAGGTACCCGGATCGACATGTCCTTCAACAATCACGCCATTACCGCGCCGCAAGCGATGCGGTGAAAATCCCAGTTCATTTACAGGGTGCAGCACCGTAATGCGTACAAATCCCAAATCACGCATCTTCTGCACATGCTCTTTAGCATAAGCAAATGCCGGGTCATAAAGCTTGTGATACCCCATTTGCACAATGCGATCACTACGCGAAACACGCTCGGCAACTTCTTGCGTTTCCCTTAAATTCCACCCCAGCGGCTTCTCCACAAAAACATGTTTATTCGCATCCACAGCGGCAATCACACTGTCGCGATGTGACCCGCTGTGGCAAATCACAACCGCTTCAATGTCATCCCGCGACATGAGTTCACGCCAATCACTGTAGCGATCTTTCACATGATAGCGATCTGCTACAGCGTCAAGCACAGGGCGATAATTGTCTGCCAGCGCCACCAATTCAAATTTCTCATCATATTCAACCAGATACGGGATATGCATAATTTGGGCAATCGCGCCGCAGCCGATCAACCCTACACGTAAACGTTTTGTCATGTTCTCCTATGCTTTCTGCTGCTTCTCGACAAAATCCAATGCGGGCGTTGGGCTAACAACCGACCACCCTCCATCTACGACGAGTGTCTGTCCGGTAATTTGCGCGGACTGTGGGGACAAGAAAAACAACACCGCATTCGCAATATCTTCCGGCATCGCTGGACGCTGTGTGGGTGTAATCTGCCCCCAAATTTCCTCATAACGTGGATCATCAGTAAGGTTGCGCGGTGTCACCGTCGCCCCCGGCGCGACAGCATTAATCGTAATCCCATAGGGCGACAGCTCAATGACCAGATTGCGCGACAGCATCTCCAGTGCTGCTTTTGTCATCCCATAGCACGAGAGATAACGCACCGCCTGATGTGCAGTAACCGACGAAATCAGCACAATACGCCCGCCGTCACCTTGCCTGCGCATTTGCCGTGCTGCTGCCTGAGCTAAAAAGTATGACCCACGCAGATTTACACCTAACACGCGATCAAAGGTATCGGGTTCATAATCGAAAAAATCACCCCAACTGGTCAACCCCGCGTTAGCCACAGCCATATCCAAACGCCCAAAATCAGCGACAGCCTTTTCCACCAGCCCGCGTACCACCTCTACATTAGCGGTGTCACCCCCAACAGCCCGACAAACGCCACCCTCTTCTCTGATACGTTCTGCCGCCTGATCCGCCAATGCTGCATCAACATCATTCAGCAATACCGAACCGCCTTGCACAGCCAATTGGCGCGCTATTTCGTAGCCAATGCCAACGCCCGCGCCAGTGACGATGGCAACTTTATCTTCAAATTTCTTTTGCATGAACCAACCATCCCACAGAAGTTGCTTAAATTATCTTCGCTAGGTACGATTCTCGCAAAAATTGGAAAAGTTGCTATTCCGACTTGAAAGGTCAACTGTGTCAAACAAAATCTACATCGTGACAGGTGCGCTCGGCTGCATAGGCTCATGGTCAGTCTACCATCTCGTAAAACGTGGCGACAAGGTAATCAGTTTCGACATCAGCGACACTAGCCATCGCCTTGACTTGCTCCTCTCACCTGAAGAACAAAAAGCCGTGACTTTCGTGCGCGGTGATCTCGCCGATCCAGCGCAAGTGCTAGAAGCCTTCCAGAAGCACCAAATCACACATGTATTGCACCTCGCAGCTTTACAGGTTCCCTTTTGCCGCACCAACCCTGTCAAAGGCGCACAGGTTAACGTCGTCGGCACGATTAACGTCTTTGAAGCGGCTAAACAAACAGGTATTTCCCATATTGCCTACGCATCGTCCATCGCCGTCTACGGACCATCAAGCGATTATCCACATGGACCTATTATCCACGATGCTTTATTCGCCCCGCGCACGCTTTACGGCACATACAAGCAGGCGAACGAAGCCAGCGCAAAAGTCTACTGGCAGGATTATCAACTCGGCAGCACTGCCCTCCGCCCCCATACAGTTTATGGTATTGGACGCGATCAAGGCTTAACCAGCGACCCAACGAAAGCGATGCTCGCCGCTGTTCTCAATCAACCCTTCACCATCAACTTCAGCAGCCGCGTACAGTTGCAGCTTGCCTCTGACGTCGCGCTGCAATTCATCGAAGCCGCCGATATACCCCTCAATGGCGCTTACGGTTTCAACATGGGCGGTGAAGCCTACACTGCACCACAAATCATCGACATGATTCACAAAATCAAGCCCGATGCACCCATCACCTTCGTTGAGCGCGTGCTGCCCTTCCCTGAAACCTTCGATGACAGCGCCCTCAAATCGTATTTCTCAAATGTCTACTACACCCCCATTGAAAATGGCATTAACCAAACAATGGCGCACTTCGAGAAATCTCTGCAAGACGAACGCTTTGCGAAAGTCTTGATTGTATGAACCTAAAAAAGCCTGATATTCCATCCCTTGAAGCAGTTCTCGCTTCTCCTACCAGCATTAGCGATACTCGCACGCACGGTCATGGCGCAGAGGGTCAGCTACCTCTAACACCCGACATTCTCTTGAATGAGCCGAGCGGTAACCTCTTCGGCTGGACACAAGATGTGGGTATGGGCTGGAACCCAGCCGAAGTGGGACGTGAGCAGTATCTCATCCTCAGTACACATGGCGGGCTGCGTGCCGAAGACGGACATCCTATCGCACTGGGTTATCACACAGGGCATTGGGAAGTCAACTTACTTGTGCGCGCCGCTGCCGAAACCTTGCGTGAACGCGGTGCAACGCCCTTCGCTGCCTATTGCACTGACCCCTGCGATGGACGTTCGCAGGGCACAGACGGTATGATGGACAGCCTGCCCTATCGCAATGACGCCGCCATCGTCTTTCGTCGTCTTGTGCGTTCTCTACCACGGCGCATGGGGGTGATCGGCGTTGCCACCTGTGATAAAGGACTTCCCGCGATGATGTTA
>CALMZT010000519.1 GCA_937870805.1 uncultured Chloroflexota bacterium | reverse complement strand
CTGAGTCGTTTGTTTTGGTTGACAACTACTCTACCTCAAAAGCCCTACATCCCTTCATTTTTGGCGAAGGTATTGTTATTTGTCCCTATATTGTTTTCTAGTTGTGAAGCAGCTTCGCTCACGCACGAGTGAACATTAAAACATCAAAACTTTTACAGCAGACTTAGGAGTATACATGCGTCTCTCACGTTCGCTAGCGGGGAAGTGGCAGTTTCAACTTGACCCCGAAGGTAATTTACGTCCCGAAACCCTTCAGCCAGACTGCGAGATTACCGTCCCTCTACCCTGGCAAACCGAGTACCCCGCACTGCGCGAATATAAAGGTTACGGATGGTATCAACGTGTATTTGACTTAACCGATGCATGGCTTGATGGTGAAATCCTGCTGCACTTTGGCGCAGTGGACTACTGGTGTCGTGTCTACATAAATGGGGAGAAAGTTGGCGAACATGAAGGCGGTTATACGCCATTCAGTTTCCCTCTTCGCAGCAAGGTTCGCGCAGGTGAAAATACACTCACGGTGCTGGTGTATGATACCGTGCAGGAAGGACAAATGATCCCACGCTGGTGGCATCACCACGACCAAGCCGCATCACGTCCTCCATTTGACGCTGACAATATCCCACATGGGAAGCAAACCTGGTATGTCGACGTGAGCGGCATCTGGCAAGATGTAACACTGACCGCTGTTCCGCGCGCATATATCAGACACATGCGCGTTGTTCCCAATATACAGGGCAATGCGCAAATAACTATAGAACTGGCTAATCCGCAAACAGGTACACTGGTCATCACTATCGACGATCAAACAGCCTCGGTCACGACGAAGCCAAACGAGACCATTTATACTCTATCTGTGAGCGTAGAGCAGCCGCACTTATGGACAATGGATACACCAAACTTATATCAAGCTTGTGCTGCTTTGACGACTGAGACTGATACAGATGAGATGTGCGTTCGCTTCGGCTTCCGTGAAATTGCTGCACATCACGGTAAGCTGTGGTTAAACGGCGAACCGATCATGTTGATCTCGGCACTCGACCAGGACATTTATCCTGAAACCATTTACACACCTCCCTCTAAAGCATTTTTGCGTGATCAATTTGAGAAAGCAAAGGCGTTAGGGCTGAACAGCCTGCGATGCCATATCAAGCTACCTGATCCTCTGTATCTGGACCTTGCTGACGAGATAGGTTTGCTCATCTGGGCAGAAATTCCTTCGTGGCGCACATGGCATGTTAAGACAACGGTACACCCCGCTGCGCTCTATATGGATGACGCACTGAAAAATCGTGTGCGTCAGACGCTGGAAGAAATGATCGAGCGCGACTTTAATCATCCATCACTCATGATCTGGACGATTGTGAATGAGGATTGGGGAACAGCACTGCAATTGAGTGCTCATGATCGTATGTTTGTCCGTGAAGTATATGACTTGTGTAAACAGCTTGATCCGACGCGCTTGTGCGTAGATAACTCTCCTTGTCCTGCACCTTGGGGTTATAGCCCCCATGTCAAAACTGACATCAACGATTTCCACATTTACACCAACATTCCTGATCAGGCGAAAACATTTGAGCAGTTCGTTCACCACTTTAGCTTACGTCCAGCATGGACATTCTCATTGCACGGAGATGGGCAGCCAAGAGGAGACGAACCTCTTATTTTGTCCGAGTTCGGGAACTGGGGCTTGCCTTCTCTGCGCAACATTGCCAATGGAAGCGAACCCGAATGGTTCTCGCTTGGTCCTTGGTGGAATCCCTTTGATGGAGAGCCTGGCTTCCCTCAAGGCGTAGAAAAGCGTTTCGAAGCGTTAGGATTAAACGCAATCTGGAAGGACTATGAAGCGTTTGCTGAGGCTACTCAGTGGCATCAGTACACGGCAATGAAATATGAGATAGAAACGATGCGTCGGCTACCTACGCTGGCGGGCTACGTCATCACTGAGTTGACAGATACCTATTGGGAAAGCAACGGCTTACTGGATTTCACACGAGGGACAAAAACCTATCACCAGAAACTCTCTCAGATCAACGCAGAAGATGTCATTTTGCCACGCCTCAATCGTTACGTCTACTGGGATGACGAGACAATCCCTACAGCGATTTATGTTTCACATTACAGTGCAAAGCCTTGGTCATCCGTTCGCATTCAAGCAACGTTAGGCAGTGATAGGTCATTCGAAATGATATTGCCCCATTTTGAACGAGGGGAAACCCAAGGGATTGGCGCACACCGCTGGAGTTTTCAACAGACGGATGAGCTACAAACAATTTTACTCCAAGCGCAAATTGCTGAAGCTGATGAAACTATACTGACGCAGCAGGAAACTCCAATTGTTGTACTGCCCGCCTCATTCCGCTATGCGTCTTATACAGAACCTATCGCAGTGATTACCAGTCAGGCTTATCGTACATCTGATCTGCATCTCGACGATCTCCCGACCCCGACGGCGGAGAGCGGTGTGGTTTCTGGCATCGATCCAGTCAAAGACGATAGCGATGCAAATACCCTAACACTTGACATGACCCTTCCAAAATTAGGCTACAAGGTAACGAAAAGGTTAAGCGATTCCGCGCGTTTGCTCATCACTGATTACACAACTGTCGAAATTTTAGAATGGGTGCAGGCTGGCGGCGATATGTTGTTACTCAGCAGTGGTAATAATCCATTCTTTTGGCAGCATAGTCGTGGTGGTGTCTGGGGGGGTAGCTGGATTAGCACCTTTAGCTGGCTTCGCTCGGGGGTATACTCGCGTTTGAACAATGTGTCTAATCCACTTTCTCTGCCGTTTATCGGCGTGATGCCACTGAGTACACTTCTGGGATTACCTGTTTATGATTCCGTTTATCACCGGGACTTCCTTGCGGGTCAGATAGGAGGCTGGGTCCATCACCCTGCGATTCATACCGTTCAGTTCCGATATGGGCATGGACGTGTCATTCTAACAACCTTCAAAATAGAAGAAAACCTTCCTTCTCACCCTATTGCAGTGGCAATGTTACATGATCTTGTTGACTACCTGACTTCAGATGCTTGTCAGCCCAACTTGACAGCATAGGACTAATGGAAAAATCAAAACGAACACGAATGATTTACCTCAACAATGGGCTTAAGCCCATTGTTCGCAGTCTAATTG
>CALMZT010000518.1 GCA_937870805.1 uncultured Chloroflexota bacterium | reverse complement strand
CTCTCTATAATGAACAGTAGTTAGTCATTATGGGGAGGGCACTATGGACGCGGGCAGCATCGTCAAGGGCTACGAACTACGGGAACGCATCGGCGCGGGCGGCTTCGGCGCGGTCTATCGCGCGTTTCAATCGACGGTGGGGCGCGAGGTCGCCATCAAAATCATCATCCCACGCTTCGCCAATCATCCCGACTTTATTCGGCGCTTCGAGACCGAAGCCCAACTTGTCGCGCGCCTCGAACATCCTTACATCATTCCACTGTATGATTACTGGCGTGACCCTGATGGCGCGTATCTGGTCATGCGCTGGCTCAAAGGCGGCAGCTTACGCGATGCGCTGCAACATGGCGCGTTCGATTTACGCTCTGCTGCGCTGCTGCTCGATCAGATCAGCGCTGCGCTGTCTGTCGCGCACCGCAGCGGCATTATTCACCGCGACATCAAACCTGCCAACATCCTTTTAGATGAAGACGGCAACTGCTACCTTGCCGATTTTGGCATTGCGAAGGACAGCGCGAACCTGCACAGCGGCGGCACCGAAGCCGACGCCATCATCGGTTCACCGGACTATCTCGCGCCAGAACAGGCACGCAGCGAACCTGTCACGCCCGCGACGGACATCTACAGCCTCGGTGTCACGCTCTATGAAGTGCTCACGGCGCAGCATCCGTTCCCGAACCTCACGCCCGTCGAGCGGCTGTTCAAGCATCTCAACGACCCATTGCCCACGATTGAAGCGCTTGCGCCGGACGTGCGCGATGCGGTGAACGCTGTTATCCAGAAGGCGACGGCGAAGAACCCGGCGCAGCGCTATCAGGACGTGCTTGAAATGGCGGCGGCGTTTCAGGAAGCAGTCGGCTTATCGGGGACGCGCGGCGACAGTGTGGTGCAAACGCTGACGCAGCGCGAACATGAGATCTTGCAATTCATTGTCGAAGGGCGCTCGAATAAGGAAATCGCGCAGGATTTGTTCATCACTATCGGCACGGTCAAATGGTACATTCGCCAGATTTACGGCAAGCTGGGCGTGCGCAGCCGTGTGCAGGCGATTATCCGCGCGCGTGAACTCAATCTGCTGGGCAGCTACGCCAGCGGGCAAACAGGCACCAGTTCGGTTCAATTTGAGATTGAGCCAGAAAACCCTTACAAAGGCTTGCGCGCGTTCACGGCTGCCGATCACAAAGACTACTTCGGGCGCGAAAAACTCACCGACAAGCTGATTAAGAAGTTGAGCGAAACGACGGAACTGGCGCGTTTTCTCGCCGTCGTCGGACCGAGTGGAAGCGGCAAATCGAGCCTTGTGAAAGCCGGACTCGTGCCCGCCATCTGGAAAGGCGCGCTGCCCACCTCCGAAAAGTGGTTCGTCGTCGAGATGCTGCCCGGCGCACAGCCCTTGGATGAACTGGAAGTCGCGCTCACCAAAGTCGCCGCCAACCACGCCAGCGGCATTCGCGAACATCTGGAACGCGACGAACGCGGCTTATCACGCATCGCCAGCCTGATTCTGCCCAACGATGGCAGCGAACTCCTGCTGGTGATCGACCAGTTTGAAGAAGTGTTCACGCTGGTCGAAGATGAACAGGCACGCCAGCACTTCCTGAGCCTGATTTACAACGCTGTGACCGCGCCACGCAGCCGTGTGCGTGTCGTCGTCACCTTACGCGCGGATTTCTATGACCGCCCGCTGCATTATCCTCAGTTCGGTGAACTGGTGCGCAGCCGTATGGAAACCGTACTGCCGCTGAGCGCCGACGAACTGGAACGCGCGATTGCCAAGCCTGCCGAAAGTGTAGGGATCAAGTTTGAGCCGGGATTGGTCAGCAGCATCGTCAGCGAGGTGAACTATCAACCGGGCGCGCTGCCGCTGCTGCAATATGCGCTGACAGAGTTGTTTGAACACCGCGAGAAACGCTTGCTCACGCGCGAGGCATATCAGGCGATTGGTGGCACGGTAGGGGCGCTGGCGAAACGTGCCGATGAGATTTACCTGTCGTTAGATGAAGCAGGACAGGAAGCGGCGCGGCAGATGTTCCTGCGGCTGGTGACACTGGGCGAAGGCACGGAGGATACCCGCCGCCGTGTGGCACGCTCGGAACTGCTGGCGATTGCCGAAGATGGCGACGTGATGGATGACATTATTGACACCTACGTGGAGTATCGCCTGCTTTCGCTGGACAATGATCCCGCCACGCGCACGCCAACGGTAGAAGTCGCACATGAGGCGATTTTGCGCGAGTGGGAACAACTGCGCACATGGCTCAACGAGAGCCGTGAAGATGTACGTTTGCAGCGGCAGGTGATGACGCTGGCAAATGAATGGCACGGCGCAAAAGAGGATGCCAGCTTTTTACTGCGCGGCTCACGGCTTGAGCAGTTCGCGAAGTGGATTCAAGGCACAGAACTGGCGCTGACCGAGAAGGAGCGCGCTTACGTCGATGCCAGCCTTCAAGAGAGTGAGCGACAGGCACAGACGGAACAGGATCAGCAGGCGCGCGAACTGCGTTTAGCAAAAGAGGCAGCGGCTTCTGCGCAGCACGCGGCGGCGATGCAGCGGCGCGCGGCAAACGGTTTGCGTTCGCTTGTGGCGGTGTTGGTCGTGGCGATGTTAGGAGCGTTGGGATTGAGCGCCTTCGCCTTTTATCAGCAGTCACAGACACAGGTCGCGCTTGCACAGGCAGAGGCAGAGCGTGCGCGTGCTGATGCGCTGCGGCTTGCGGGCTTATCGACGGTTGAGGTACAAAACGATAACCCGATTACTGCGGGTTTGCTGGCGATACGTTCGTTGAATACCACCTACACACAGGAAGCAGACGCGGCGCTGTTCCGCGCGCTGTCCGAAAATAATGCGGCGCGCATTGTACACACGAATATTGCCGACATTCTCAGCGTTTTCTACAGCCCCGACGGACGCTACATCGTCAGCACCAATTTGGGCAACACACCCGTGATTTCCGACGCAATCACTGGCGAAACGGTTCTCACGCTGGAAGGGCATACGAACACTGTCGGCTCAGCGACGTACAGCCGCGATGGGCGTTTTATTGTGACCGCCAGCGATGATGCAACGGCAATCATCTGGGATGCCAATACGGGCGCACAGATACGGGTTCTGGAACATTCCGGTGCGGTCTGGCACGCCGCCTTCAGCCCCGATGGGCGTTTGATTGCCACTGCCAACCCCGATCATACCGTGATCATCTGGGACGCCAATACGGGCGTGCAGCTACAGGTCTTGCAAGGACATACTAATTTTGTCATGCGCGTTGCCTTCAGCCCTGATGGACGCTTTCTTACCAGCGCAGGTTTTGACGGTAACATGATCGTTTGGGACACCACGACCTGGGAGCAGATTCATGTCATGCGTGGGCAACCTGACAATTGGATCAGTGTTGCCTATAGTCCTGACGGGCGATTCATCCTAGGGGTAGGCGGAGATATGAATGAGCCAGAAAATGTAGGGGTCATCTGGGATGCCGCGACTGGTGAGGAAGTATATGTACTGCGCGGACACAGCGCTGGTGTGCTGGGTGGGGTCTTCAGTCCCGATGGACGCTTGATCGCCACCGCCAGCAAGGATGGCACAGCGCGCATCTGGGATGCTGCTACAGGCGAACAGGTGCGTATTCTGCGTGGGCATACAGGTGAAGTGTTTGATGTCAGTTACAGTCCTGATGGACGGTTTGTTGCCACTGGCGGTACAGATAATACTGTTATCGTGTGGAGCGTTACCGCTGGGGAACAGGCGCGCGTCCTTTCAGGACACGATAGCTATATAATGGATTCTGCTTTCAGCCCTGATGGACAGTTCGTGGTGACTGCCAGCGAAGATAACACGGCAATCATCTGGAATACCACGACAGGGGAGCCGATTCGTACCCTCGAAGGGCATACGTACTGGATACACAGTGCCGCCTACAGTCCCGATGGTCGCTTCATTGTTACGGCAAGTTGGGACACCACTGCCATCATCTGGAATGCTGCGACGGGCGAACAAGTCCACGTTCTGGACGGTCACATTGGCGTTCTGGAGGATGTTGCTTATAGCCCTGATGGACGCTATATCGTCACCGTTGGTTTAGATCGTAACATCATCGTGTGGGACGCCGCCACTGGCGAACAGGTGCGGACCTGGCGCGGACATGCGGATGTGATAACTGATGTAGTATTCAGCCCCGACGGGCGTTTTCTGGTCACGACCAGCGGCGATACAACCGCCATCATCTGGGATTTTAACACAGGGGAACAAGTCCGCGTACTAGAAGGACACACGAACGCAGTCTTTAATCCGAGTTATAGCCCCGACGGACGCTATATCGCCACCGCGAGTTGGGACGGAACGGCGATCATCTGGGATGCTGCCACCCCTGCGCAGGTACCTGCCCTCCTCGGACACACGTATGTGATAAATAGTGTAGCTTTTAGCCCCGACGGACGCTC
>CALMZT010000517.1 GCA_937870805.1 uncultured Chloroflexota bacterium | reverse complement strand
GTATCGTCATGATGCGCCTTTTTTGTTTGATTGCACAAAACTCATGAGACTTTCGCACTACAATGCTATTTTCCTCGCCGTGATTTTAGTGGCGGCTGTTGTCATAGGCTTGAATTTTCAGTCAGCGGACCCCGGCTTGTACGATGATGGATTGTTGCAGCTTGCGGGCGCGACGAGCTTGCTGCGTGATGGGAATTATTCGATTATCCAGCGCCCACCTCTTTACAGCGCCTTGCTAGCGGTGCTTGCGAAGATGCAGGGTATTTCGGTGCAAGAAACCACACCTGCTGCACAAGAATTAGGCAGCATTCTCTTTCACGATGTGGCAACAAGTTTGCTCAGCCCGCCGTTTTTGCTCTCTGTGCTTCTGCTCAATCTGCTGTGGTGGATGTTGACGGTAGTCATATTGCTGGCGATCATCCGTCATCTGGGTCTAAGCTATCGCTGGCAGTCTGCGGCGCTGTTGATGTCGCTTGTCCCGACATCATGGCGACTGGTAGGCAGTGTCTCCGAAGTCCCCTTGTGTGCATTCCTGCTGACGTTAGGAATTTATTCACTGATACAGGTGTTTACGAAGCAGCGTTATTTACCTATTTTGGTGGCAGGGCTGTGTTTTGCTCTAGCAGGACTGACGCGCGCGATGTATCAACTGCTGCCACTCGCGCTTTGCCTGGTGCTCTTGCCAATTTTATGGAAACGTACAAATATCCGCCACGCCTTTGTCATAACGTTGAGCTTTCTGCTGTCCTATATACTTTTGGTGGGAGGCTGGAGTCTGCGTAATTATGCTGTGCATGGCTTTTGGGGCGTCAGCGGCATCAGCGGCGTCGCCTTGAGCACGCGCACCGCCGAATACTTTGAGCGTGCCAGCGCGGCGTTTCCCGAAGAGGTCGCTGCTTTCCGCAGTATACGCGACCAGTTGTATCTGGATTTGACCAATAAGAATGATGTCGTGTATTGGGGCGCGCGCGCGTCCAACTGGCTGATGGCGCAGCGTGAGATGAGCTACCTTGAGGCGAACCGTTTACTCTTCGCGCTGAATGTGCAAGCGATTCGTGCCGCGCCTCTCAATTATGTCGATGTGGTGATGATGAGCGTGCTGCATTTTCACTTTCCAGTGGTCAATGCAGAGTGGGGCGCACTACCGCGTTTTGTCTCAGCGGTGATAGATTGTGCAATGATCGCGGCTTTTACAGGCGTCACGTTGTTGTGGCTTGCGGCGCGGATTTTCGCACGGCTGCGCTGGCTTGTGTTGGAATGGCACAACCACGAGATTATCTTCGCGTTTGCCCTGCTTTTGTTCTGGTACACCGCATTGATTTCAAGTGCGGTTGATGTTGGAAAGCCAGAGCATCGTCTGCCTGTGCAATTCGTTGTGCCGCTGGTGATTATGGTCGGTGGGCATTGGTTTTATACGCGGACTAAATCCTTAGTGGATTCCTCATGTGAAAAGCAGGTTACCTGAGACTCGATACGCTACCCTTGTACAAGACGGAATTTAATCATACGTTTCTTGATTTTCACGCCGTCTTCGTCCATCTCTAATACGCTATCGCGTTCAATGACGACACCAGATAAAGAATTGAGCAGATCACTAATCGTCGTAAACTGTGGATTGCTTTCTGAAAACCCAAGCATTGCGGCGTTATCTGCGCCGAGCAGTGTGTGATCGGCTTTGATTTGATGCTGGTCGAGGAAACTCCCTATCGTGCCAAATGTTTGCTCAATCAGTTCCTGACCTCGTTGGATAATACGATCTATCTCGGTTTTATGGTCATAGTAGTAAGACAGAGCAGCATAAATTTGGGCAAGACTCAGCTCATATGTTTCTGCAATCTGTTCAATTGTCCATTGATTGTATACAAAGAGTTCTACAATGAACTTGACCTTGATTCCTGTGCCGACAATACGCGGCGTCTGACCAAGTGTCCCGTTGTCGAAGATTTCAATATGCTCAATGGGCGCTAATATAGTCATCACTTATCCCTCGCGCTTGATACGTTCAAGTTTATTGTAAATATCGTTTTCCAAAGTTGCTGCGCCGATCTCAACAGCTAAGTGATAGAAATAAAGTTGCTTGACAATCACCCCAATCAGCGCGCGCGCTTCTGGTTGAACGTACATGATACCGCAATGTGTTTTGCCTTCAAGCGTCCATGCGGTGTGTAAATCAATAAAATCTCTATCGGCTGTTATGAGCACTCGACCTTGCTGGACAGCATACTTTAAATGTTCAATATCTTCAGCATGTTTCATGTTTACTTCTTCACAGCGAACAATATCCACACCTCGATTGCGTAGTTGGATGACCACCTGTTTGTCAATATGCGCGTCCGTGTAGAGCTTAAGTTTGTCCATCGCTTTCCTACCGCAGATAGGACGCGCCGTTTACGTCAATGATCGTGCCAGTGGCAAACTCTGCGCCATCGGACGCCAGGAACAGCGCCAGGCGGGCGATCTCGATCGGCTGCCCGATCCGGCGCAGCGGTGTGTGCGCGAAGCGCTGGTCGAGCGTGTCGGCGTCGGGCAGCCCGTCAGATCGCGCCTCTGACGCGGCCAGCCCGACGGACACTGTGGAGGAGCCGATGGCGCGGTCGACTGAGGACCTCGGCATCCGGCTAACCGCCGCGCTCGATCGCGGGCGCTTCTGGGAGTATCTCCACCTGCCGCGCATATATCGGAAGCCGGAGGTCGAATCTGGAGGCGCGAGCGTGATACTGTTGTGGATCGAGATCAGCTGCGATCGGGAGTGGACACTCACCGGATTCTGGCCGTGCCCTGGCTCACAA
>CALMZT010000516.1 GCA_937870805.1 uncultured Chloroflexota bacterium | reverse complement strand
AAGCCGCGTCCCTCAAAAGACGCGCCGTCTTGTTTGAAGTTAGAAGCCCCCACGTTTACGTGTGGGGAGTATGTCACGCGACTACCGACAGAATGCTCTTACTTCCGCCGAACAGGGACCGGGCAAGCGCTGCCGCCAGTCACAGCCGCCGAGCAGCAGGCTGGCGATCACCAGCACAGCCAGAATTTTACGCATCACAGACTCCTCAAACAAAAAGCGGACGCTATGCCCGCTTGAATGCACAACCTGAAGTGCGATCCCTAGCCTGCGCCGGCGTCCGTCGGGAACTGCGTGGCTGCCTGCTCACGTTCACGCACCGCGCGGATCGCGTTCTGCACCAGCGGATCGGCAAGATAAAAGCCTAAATCGTCGAGCTTGTTGGGACTTGCGCGCACAAATTTTTGCGCCTCTTCGCGCGTGCGCTCCAGCGCCAGCGACGTGCCCGGCGGGTAACTCACGCCCACCATCGTCGTCAAGCGATAGGCGATCACGCCCAGCACCACGACGACAAAGGCAACCAGTGCATACAAGCCTAACGTCCGCCAGGTGAGCAGGGGGTCATTGTCGACCACCACTACTGGCGGCTGCTCGACTGCCACTGGCACTTCAGTCACTTCGACGAGCATCACACCCGTCGGCTCCGGCGTGACCTCCGGTGTACTGTCCTGCGCCTCAACACCTGCCAGACTGCCCAGGACCAGCACCAACAACATCACGAGCGCCAGGATTCTGAACTCTCTCATGGCTGCACCTGCTCCTTTTCTTTACCTTCAATTTGAACGTCAAAAGCCACCGTCCCCGGCGGCACTGTCACCAATAGGGGTGTGCCCGGCGCGGTGCCCAATACCACTTCCATACGCAGCACACAGTCGTGGATCGCTTGAATGTGGCTGCGAAACCAGCCCACGCCCTCAGCGTCCAGCGCTCTGGGGCGGCTTTCAATCAGGACGCGCAGCGCTTCCAGGTCGTCCTGCAGCGCTTTCGACAGATCGCCGATACTGGTGACGACCTGGGAGATGCCGCCGATGAGCGAGAGATGTCGGTTCTTCTCAAACTCGATACTTTTCTCCATCGCCTGATTGAGTGATCTGGTGGCATCTGCCATCTGTGCGACGGCATTGGTAAGTGCTGCCTGGTTGGCACTGCGCTGCTCATCATTCGCATTCAGTCTTTCGTGTCCGCTGGTGAGCGCCGCTGTCATGTCAGCGATATTTTTCGCCAGTTCGCCGACGGCGCTGGCATTGGCGTTGTTCACCTGATTGCTGGTCACAACCTGCTCTTTAACGTCGGCAAGCGCCTGATTGTTGACGGCGAGTTGTTCGGGCGTCCGATTGGCGAGGCTGTTCAGAATCGGCATCAATTTCCAACTGACAATGCCAATCACGGCGCTCAGTACCAGAAGTGCCAGCCCCAGCAGAACCACCGGTCCTGCGACGCTTGCGGCGTTAATGGCTTCAGTAAATTGATTCATGGTTTGTGTTAATCTCATCCATAGTAGCCGTCCTCCTCCTTGTACGGCGGCGGCGACGCACAGCTAGTAAGAGTTGGGCGTCAACGTTTTAAGCGGCTATCCGTTCGTGTTTTGGCGCGCGTTGCCCTTGCGGCGCAGCAAATTGCGCGCGACGCGCAGCGCCAGACGCAGGCTTTTACGCAGCAGTTCCATCCTGGCATTGGCGTTGGGCAGCGCATCAAAAGCCGTCTTGTCCAGCTCGTCAATCGCCGCATCCAACTGCGCATCCAGCTGCACTGCTTCATTGTCGGCAGCGCGTTTTTTGCCTAAAACTTTTACTTCCCTTGCCATGTCACACCGCCTTCACTGTTACACTCACGCCCTCTAAGCCTTGCCCAGGTTCAAAGACATAATCGCCCGGTGCCGCAAAAGCGCGGTCAAATTCCGCGTGCCCGTTGGCGTCCAATGGGATTATTTCCCGTTCGCCATCTTCAAGAATGGGGACTTCCCGCGCGCCTGGAATGGGACGGCGCGTGTTGTCGGAAAGCGGCAGGCTGGCAAGCTGTACGCTGATGGTGACAATGCTGGTGCTGTCGGCAGGCACTTGCGCCGCCGACGCGCTCAAGACCAACTGCGGCGAAAACGTTGCCACCACCTCATCGTCGGTGAGTTCGCGCTCAATGCTTTGATTGGTTGCGCCATCTAGAAACGTACCTGAATATCTCAATTTGTCACCCCATCCTTGCCGTAAACGCTCACCGACATACTCATATTGTTACCGCCAACCGTCACGATGCTGATCTGTTCCAGTGCTTTCGTCGCGTTCGACCACAGCCCGCCAAAGGTCGTGACCGATAAAGCGCCGTTGGTGTTGGCGGTTTTAATCCAGCCGTGCCCAATCCCTTCCTTCAGATTCGCAGCGGCGTTGACGCCCTTGATTTGCATCACAAAATAGAAGGAGGAATTGGTCGATGTTGAACCCGGCACGTTAATCTGCCAGCCGGCTGTTGCGCCTAAATTCTGCAATGAACCCAGCACAGGTGTTGAATTCGAGATGAAACTCAAAAACGAATAATAATTCGCTGCTGTTAGGTCAAGATTGCCGCCGCCCGCGCTGCCAAATCGAATGTTGATGGTTTCGGAAACGCCAACAATCTGTGAAACACCTCGAATTTCAATCACGTAAACGGGGTAGAACTGCGGGATGTTGTCGATGGTCAGCGCGTTTAAAGAAGTACCCCCGTTGACGACCAGCTTGCCATAGTTGGGCTTTAACCCCGCATCCACGTAGGCTAAACCCAAGCCCGCGCCGCTGGTGCTTTCCAGCATCAGCGCCACCGAATTCACGAGGCGCTGCGTGCCCGTGCCGAGTAGTGAGCCGGGCGTCGTACTTGTGCCCACATAATCACCGCGCGCCACCGCCGCGGTAGTGCGCACGTAGCCAATGCCACGATTGAGCACACGCCCATAGCCCGCCGCCGCCGTGCGTCCCAGCCACGCGCCCAGCGGCAGGTTGTGATTAGCCAGCGCGCTTTTGGCGGCGGCGCGATCTGCGGAGGTGTCCACAATCACGGCGTCGCCGGTCTGGTTCACGGCGCCCGTGTTATTCAGCACACGGTCAAGGTACACGCCATCGCCAAGACTGTTGCCAATCGCGCGCGGTGTGATGTTGGCATTGGTGATGGACACAAAACCATTGGCAACGGCGATGTCCGCGAGGGGGATTTCCCAGGTTACGCCCGCCGATTGCGTCAGGTTCGGTGGGTTGGGACTGGCACCGGGTGTGCCTTGCAGCACTACCGCGCGCACGGTCTGGGCGGCAACGCTTTTGCGCAGCACGATGGTGTCAATGCGCGGGTTGCCGGAAGCATTCGCAGCGATGGCAATGGTGATGGCGCCGGTGTTTTTGTAGCCCTTGCCATCCACCAGCGCGCGCCCAATGTTGACCAGGACGGACGTGCCGACGGGGCTGTTCTGTGTGACCTGCAAACCTTCCAGCGCTGTGGTCTCTGCGCCGCTGCCTAAGATGATCCCCGCGTCATTGCGCTGCGGAGCGATGCCCGCCAGCGTGCGCTGCACATCCGCCCATTCCTCGGCGCTGTACGGCGCAGTGGTCGCATCGCCTGCGACCTGGCCATCCCAGGGATAACTTGTTTCTGCCATGATTAATCCTTAAATGCCGATGTAGCGCGTGTAATAACTGATGGTGGTGCCGGAAGTCCCCACCACGCCGCCCGCCAGCGTCACGCGCAGTTGATTGACACCGCCCGCCACTTCAGGGTCAGGGCGAATGTTGAAGTCCACAAAATTCGTGCCGCGCGCCAGATCGCCGAAACAATCCGCGCCCAACCCATCCACGACGCTCAGCG
>CALMZT010000515.1 GCA_937870805.1 uncultured Chloroflexota bacterium | reverse complement strand
CTCACACGCGACGCCGCGCTAGTGTGGTCTGTTGCCGAAACCACCACACCCGAAACACGCGCTGTCGATCAGGCACGCATCAACACCAATCTCGGCAACTTCACGACGTTGAGCGCCACAGATCGTTTCACTGCGGCAAATCTGGCAGACTTCGGCTTGGATACGCCGGATTACACGATCTCGATCACGCGGCTGGATGGGACTGTGAACACCCTGAAAGTCGGCAATACCAACCCCGGCGCGTCACGTCATTATGTACTGGTCGATAACCAGACGGATGTTGTACTTGTACAGCAGGCAAGCATCGCAGGCATTACCAGCATGGTGATGAACCCGCCGTATGTCCCGCTGCCCACCCCCACGCCCGGTACGGTGACACCGGATACCCGTCGTCCGCTGCTCACAGGCGTCACACCTGACCAGATTACGAACCTGGTGATCCGTGATAACGCCACAGGCGCATCGACAACCCTGACCAGAGACGCCTCGCTGAACTGGTCGATTACGGCGACCAACAGCACGACACGTCTGACTGACCAATTCGCCAGTTTCACAGCGGCGGCAAACTTCACGGGTTTGCAGTATGTGAGCAGTTTTGGTCCAAATGATCTGCCCGTTTTCCGCCTCGAAGACTTTGGGTTGGATACGCCGACGTACACCATCATCGCGACGACGGCGACAGGAATGCAGTATACGGTGACTATTGGTGCTACCAATCCGGCAGGCACGGAATACTACGGGCTGTTGAGCAGTGTCCAGGTTGCGCTGCCCACCGCGACCCCTGCCGCTACCGTAGAAGTCACTGGCGAAGCGACGGCGGATGCGACAGCGGAAGCTACCCCAGCGGCAGTTGTGGAAGCTACAGCAGAAGCGACGGCAGATGTGACAGCGGAAGCCACCGCGGAAGGCACTGCTGAAGGTACGGCAGAGGCTACCGCAGCTGTCACGCCCACGCCTACGCCGATCAGGGTCTATCTGATTCCACGTGAGACGGTTGATGCGTTGATCGCCCTGATCGCTGCGCCGCCATATCTGCCCGAAGCGACGCCCACAGTGGAAGCAACAGGCGAAGCTACTGCTGACGGTACAGCCGAAGCGACAGCAGGCGCAACGGCTGCGGCAGAAGCCACTGCCGAGGCGACAACTGCACCGTAGAATATTCACGCTGATGGAGGGCGCAACATGTTGCGCCCTCCAAGCGGGACGACACATTGGTCGTCCCCTACGAATGTCCCATTTTGAAATTGGTTCTAAACATATGAGGGCGGGCGCGCAAGCACCGCCCCTGTCTATTTGGGGTATATAGATGAACGACGAACGCTACGAACGCGGGCTGCAAAACTACAAACAGGTGATGGAAGATCGTCCGCAGCAGGTGATTGACGAGTACGGCGAAATCGCACCTGATTTTCCACGCTATGTCATCGAATTCGCTTACGGCGACATCTATGCGCGTCCGACTCTGGACATCAAAACGCGCGAAATGCTGGCAATCGCATCACTGGTCACGCTGGGTTATGCACAGGGACAGTTGCGCACACATTTACACGGCGCGCTGAACAACGGCTGCACACGTGACGAAGTGATTGAAATTGTGCTGCAAGTGGCGATTTATGCAGGCTTCCCGGCGGTGTTTAACGCGCTGAATGTGGCAAAGGCAGTGTTTGCGGAGCGCGACGCGGAAGGTAAAAATCCATAGAAACCGCGTGAATTTCTTAATGCAGTATTCAGCTCAAATATTTCATCAGAAAGTGCTTATGCCTAGTGCCTGCTCAGGCTATACCTGCACCAGCACTTTCACTTCATCGCCCACTTGAATCGTGCCGCTGGTGATGACTTTTGCCAGCACGCCGACGCGCCCTTCGGCTGATGCTGCTGATTTGCCCTGAATCCGCGCAAAACGTTCACATGGCTCGCGCACCCCGACAATTTCCACACACGCCGACTCGCCAATTTGCAAGCGCTCACCTTTTGCCAGCGCTGCCACATCCAGCCCTGCGATGACAATTTGTTCGCCGAGTTCGCCCGGCGCAGTTTTGTAGCCCTCATCACGAAGCTGCTCAACCATTTCCAACGACATGATGTTCAACTGGCGCTTGCGATGCCCGCCCTTTTTATCACCTTCAATGCCATAACCCGCGATGAGCGCTGCTGTCTCTACAGGCACACGCACGTAATGATCTTGGGTTTTAGGGCTGCCCTTTGGTTTATAAACGATGCTGGTGATGCTGGACATAATTTGCTCCACTTGTCCTACAGACGAGGTATGGCTTGTCTCGTATAATAACCACAGTATAGCGCGATCTGTAAAGTATGGATTTTCGTTTTATGGAGAAAGTCGTGCGCAAGCGAATAGGAATACTGCTGGTCTGGGCATGGTTATCTATCACTTTGCTGCCTGTTCGGGCACAAGAGGCTGTGTGGCAGGCGTGGTTGTATGACAAGACAGCCGGAATCATGACACAGGTCAATGATCTTGGTGTGGTAGAGGAAACACTGACCTTGCCCATCGTCCAGACATACAGTGTGTTTTCTGATCGCGTCGCCGTCTCACCCGATGGTCGCTACATGGCGTACACCTTGACTGACCCCACGACGCTCAATAACGCAGGTATTCTGTACGACAAAGTATCCAACGCGCTACAAACCCTCTATCCAACAGGCGGTGAGAATGTCAACTACAGCAGTCTGTGGCAAGTCGCCAGTTCGCATGTTTTCAGCGAGAATGGCTTTGCAACCGGTTACAGCGTCAACGGTGGTGGCTGGCGTGTGCTCGTGCAGTTGTTCGGCGGCGGTGTCATTTCCCTTGAACCGAACAGCCCGCTCATCGTCACGCTGGGCTTGTCTGCTGAAGAAGGCATAACGCCTGTCGTCCAATACTTTTCAGGCGCTATCGTCGCCTTTACGCTGATGTCACTGGGAGAAAACAGCGTTACTCCTTTGCAAACCTACGTGTGGGATTACGTAAGTGGCGTCGTGCAAGCCTTTGGCGGTACACCACTGTCAGACATTGATGTGCTGCCTGCTACGGGCGAAATCATCTCGGCATCGCTGGATACGAATTTCCCGCATCGTAACCAGGACTTCACCTTGTTCCAGCAAGCAAATACGCTGCACGTCTATGTTCCAGATAGCGGCACGCGCTTTCCCGTGTATACTGAGCCTGCGCTTTCCTTTTATCAACCGCGCTTTGTCGAGAATGGAAAGCGTATTCTCGTAGGCGCGTTCGACGAGTTGGGGATGAACGCCGAATGGCGCTTGCTGGAACGCAGTGGGCAACTTGTGCAGCCTACTCATGTACTGAGCGCGCCCAATGATTTCGTCATTGACGCGCTGGGGCTTACGGATGGCTTCATCTATGTAACGAATGCATTGTCCAGCGATGGCACGACGACGCTGATGCACGTCAATACCCGCGCAGGCTTGAATTCCGGCAGCATTGTGTGGATTGGCGCGCCAGCCGTGCCGCAGCGCCTTGTGTGGGTCAATGACACGCGCGTACAGCCCGTCGAGCAGTACATGGCGTGGGGGCAGCTTGCCAGCGCGCAGAGCGAAGTCATCTCGCCGCTGGCATTACCGACTAATGCCCCGCTCGCTGGAGCGAATTTAATGATCGGCGGCACGGCACTGATTAACACCACCGAAGGCGATACCCTGAATGTGCGCAGTGGTCCGGGACGCGAATATAACATCGCCACACGCTTGAGCGATGGCACGCGCGTCACGATCATCGAAGGTCCGCGTACAGAAGATGGACTCGTCTGGTGGCATATCCGCGCGGGGAATGTTGAAGGCTGGGTTGTCGAAAGCGTCGAAGATGGTGGCGCGCTGATTCAAACGCTGATTCCCGGCTAGGGGGAGCTTTAGCTGGCAATTTTTCGTCCTCTCATTACATCACAGGAGTCTTTATGAAGAAACGTCTTATGGCTTATCTTGTGCTGTTGGCGCTGCTGTTATTGGCGTCGCAGACATACGCGCAGGGTTCACCCTGGTCAGCATGGCTTTATGAACAGTTGACCGGCACGATGACGCTGGTTAATTCCGATGGCGCAGTATTAGATAACTTTGTGCTGCCGTCGGAAGTAGGCTACAGCTATTCGCGCAATGTTTCGGTATCGGATAATGGCAACCTGTTTGCTTACGTCGTGTCGTCGGGGGCTGATCCTTTCCCCGGCTTCCTGTACATCTATGATCGTGCGGCTGATGATGTGCGCTATGCCTTTGAAATGGATTCGACGCCGACGCACAGCCTCGATTTCAGCGCCAGCAATTTGAACTTTAGCGCCGATGGCACCACCTTCGCCTTTTCTTACGCGAACAGTGACATGAGCCGCTGGTGGATACTCTCGATTGATCTGACGGTTTTCACGGTAGAGGGTATTCGCGGCAGTGATCCGCTGCCTCTATCGCTAGGGCTGCGATCAGATTTCCTTTTACCTGTTGTGCAGTATAACCGTGATGGTCAGGTGATTGTCACGACTGTGTTTCTGGCGACGGAAGGCTTGCCAGAATATGATGCCTACACCTGGGATGTCGCAGCAACCACGATGACACCTAATCCTGTTTATCGTACCCTGAACACCGACACCTTCTTGCCAACGGGTGAAGTAATTTTCCCACTGGAAGATGCGCGCCTGCCGATGGACACCAGCGAAGCATTCATGTTCTTCCAACTCAACACGCTGCAAGTGTATGATCCGGCAATAGGTGGACGTTACCCGTTTTACACCGACTCGACAACCTCATTCTACAGCGCGCGGTTTGTGCAAGGTGGTGAGCGTATTCTGGCAGGCAGCGCCAATGCCGAAGGGGTTCAATCCTGGTCGCTGCTGGAACGGAATGGCACGCTCGTTGGCGAGTTCACAGCAGACAATCCTTACAGTACCGCTGGCGTGCTGGATGGCTTCCTTTATACAAGCAATAATCTGGACAGTGAACGCCGCCCGCAATTGTTGTTCGTCAATACCCGTGATGGTTTAGACGCCAGCGAAACCGGGGCAGCGATCTGGACAGGTGCGATACGCGATTCGCTCGTCAGCGTTGTCTGGACAAGTGACCTGCTGGCTGTTGGGACAACACCCGTTACCGCGTGGGCACAGTTAGCCGCGCCTGTCGATCCATTGGTTGATGTGCCGGATACAGCAGATGCAGCACCTGCCGGACCATTGACCGTCGGCGGGCGGGCAGTCATTAACACCACTGGCGGCGATCAGTTGAACGTGCGCAGCGGCGCGGGGACGAACTTTGCAATCGTCGTTCCGCTGGACGCTGGAACAGTCGTCACCATCCTTGAAGGTCCTGTCGACGCAAATGGTTTTACATGGTGGCGCATTCGCACGGACAACGGCGTCGAGGGTTGGGTGATCGAAAGCATTGATGACAACGGCACGCGCATACAAACGCTGGTGCCAGGCTAAATAATATGGATTGGGGCATGGCAAAAGACGTTAATACCGTGCCGTGCCCCTCAAACAAACTCCCCGCAAAAATCCCTTCTTTGTATTTCTTGCGCATGAACAATATTACGGATTATAATGGCACTATAAACGAACGCGCGTTAGGATATTCTGTAAGTTGACCCGATACACGGTACATCTGATCTAAGATCAGGTGTATCGTAAAGGTTCACTGAATTGACGGCATTTTGCGGAAATATCCGGTAAAAAATGAGCATGAAGCTCAGCGAACATGCACGTCAGGTAGGGGTTTCATAGAACTGAGGTGTCGAAGCATGACGACGAAAACGATGCCATTAGTTGAGCAACAACGCATCCACAAGTCTGATCCGCGCTGGTCAGCGATAGATCGTGCCTGCTTCCTTTCCAAGAACCTGTATAACGCCGCCAACTACATTCTGCGTCAGGACTACATCTTCAACAATCGCTTCATCTCCTACCCCAAACTCGATAAACTAATGAAGCGCAATCCCGACTACTGCGCCTTGCCCCGTAAGGTGTCGCAGTGGGTGCTCAAGCAGGTCGACCACGACTGGCAGTCGTTTTTCGCCGCACAGGAGGCATGGAAAGCACATCCTGAGAAGTTCGAGGGCAGACCGCGCCCGCCCAAGTACAAACACACGACGGATGGACGCAACTTGCTGACCTACACGGTACAAGCCGTTGGCAAGAGGATTTTCAAAAAGAGAGGGGTGCTTCAACCGTCGCAGCTAGGTATCACGATTGAAACGCAGCAAGCAGTTTTTGACCAAGTGCGGATTGTCCCGCGCAAAACCCATTATGTCGTTGAAGTCGTTTACACCGTTCCCATTGAACCTGTCAAGCAACTAGACCCTGAACGAATAGCCTCCATTGATATTGGTATGGACAATTTGGCGACTGTAACTTCCAACCAGCCGGACTTTGTGCCGCTTCTGGTGAACGGCAGACCGCTGAAATCCATCAATCAAGGCTACAACAAGGAACGAGCGCGCCTGCAAAGTCAACTGACAGGAGCGCGCAAGACCTCCCGACGACTGGACGAACTCACCGACAAGCGCAATCGTCGCGTGAATGCGTATCTGCATTTAGCAAGCCGTCGCATCATTGAGACGCTGGTGGACTATCGCATGGGCAGACTGGTGATCGGCAAGAATGATGGGTGGAAGCAGGAGATCAGCTTGGGAGATCGAACCAACCAGAATTTCGTACACATCCCGCACGCTCGGTTCATCGAAATGCTCACCTACAAGGCACAGTTAGTCGGCATTGAGGTGCTTGTGACCGAAGAAAGCTATACCTCCAAGTGCAGTTTCTTGGACAATGAGCCGATTAGAAAACATGAGCGGTATGCAGGGAAACGAGTCAAGCGGTGGTTGTTTGTCGCCAGCGACGGACGCGAAATCCATGCCGATGTGAACGGGTCACTGAACATCCTGCGAAAGGTAATCCCGAACGCTTTTGAAGCGTGGGGGATAGCGGCGTCGGTAGTTACGCCTGTGCGGATCACACCGTACTAACGATTTCCGTAGTTTTCTAGGGGAATTGATACTATATAGTGATTGAAGAAGATACCACTGACAAACCACTTGTCGAAGCCTTGATGGTCAATGCTCATGTTCCACGCGAAAAGATCATCCTTGCCTATAAAGGTGAAAAGCTTCCACAGTAGTGGGTAACGGCAAGCTCAGCAATAGTTAGTTTTTGATACACGTTTTGATCGAAAGTTGTAACCAACAAGATTATAACCAACAAGATAACACTCTATCCCTTATGATGTGATCTAGCGCTACTGATGAGCACAAAATAAGGGGTTTATTATGTTTTACCACAAGGCTGTAAAACGTCTTTCACGTTTTGTGGCTGTTCTAGCCGTGCTGCTGCTCCTGATGAGTCTTTTGCCAGCAGTACAGGCAACAGAGGGAATTACCCTCAGTATTCCTGCGCTCAATATTGATACCAGCGTCGTGACCGTTTACCTCGCGGTTTTCCCTGAAGGCGTCACATGGGATGTGAGCCGACTGCGGCGCAGCGTGGGACGGCTTGACGGCACCAGCACCTTCGGTCAAGCAGGTAACACGGTGCTTGCTGGACACAGTGAACTTTCTAATCGTCGCGCAGGTGTTTTCCGCAATCTGGGTAATCTGCAAGGCGGCAGCGAGATTATTATCAACGTGAACGGCACAGAATATCGTTATTCTGTCATTGGGATACAAAATGTCGACATCTATGATATGAGTGTGATCTATCCTTCCTCAGATGAACGTTTGACACTCATCACCTGCGATCCGAATTCATACAATGCGGCAACAGGTTATTATGATCGGCGTTTGGCAGTCACCGCCATTCGCGTCAGTTGAGACAACATTTCTAAGTTCAATTTGACAGTATTCTAAAGGTCGCTACACTCAAAGCTATGAGAAACCTTGTAGCGACCTTACGTGATTTAGACTCCGCATTACTTCCAATTCTTGGCGCGCGTTGGGGTGTTGATCTCCGACTGATGGAATCCCCAGCAATGATTACTGCCTTGAGCAAAGCCATGCTCGACCCGGAGCGTGCCGCGCGTGTCTGGGATGCGCTCAACGATGACCAGCGCGGGCGCTTGCAACTGCTGCTGAGTTCCGGCGGCAAAATGCCCACTGCCAAGTTTGAATTGTTAAGTGGCAAAATCCGCAAAATGGGCGCGGGAGCCATTGAGCGCGAAAAACCCCATGAGCGCCCTACCAGTATTGCAGAAGCCCTCTACTATCGCGGCTTGATTGCCGAAACATTTGAGCAAGGCGAATCTGGTTTACGCCCTGTGATCTACGTGCCGGAAGACTTGGCGCGGGTGCTGCCCCTGCACAAAACCTCTTACAGCAACCTTGAAGACGATGGAGAGATTATCAAAGACGTGGACAATGATAAGCCAGTGGTCACGCCGCTGAAGAATGTTCCTGACATGCGGCAGGCGGACACCTCGATTGTCGATGACATGACAACGCTGCTGGCATATCTGCAACTGCACGGCGCAGGCGTTGAAGGCGACACGCTCACACAAGCAGATCGTGAAGCGCTTGCGCCTTATCTGCTCACGCAGGGCGATACTCGCCTGGCGTTTTTGCTGGGTATCGGCTTAAGTGCAGACTTGATCGAAATCCAATCGGGGCGTGCCTTTCCCAAGCGTGCCGAAGCCCGCCGCTGGCTGTCTGAAAGGCGTGCCGAGCAGCTCAAAATCCTCGCGCAAACGTGGCGCGCCAGCACCATCTACCGTGATTTGTGGCACGTTCAAGGTTTGTACCCTGAGTCGTCAGAGGCAGGCGGCATGGCGTCGTACAATCCGGCAGATGCGCGTCAGGCGATTCTCCATCTTTTAGCCGATATTGTGCCGCGTCAGGCGTGGTGGTCGCTTGAAGAATTCATTGTCGCCGCGAAAGATGAAAACGCCGATTTCCAGCGCAGTGACTACGATAGCTGGTACATCCGCAACGACGATGACGAATACCTGCGTGGCTTTGAAAGTTGGGAAGCCGTCGAAGGCGCGCTGCTGGAATTTTACATCACAGGTCCGATGCACTGGCTGGGGCTGACGGATTTAGGACAAGACACGGCACGTTTAACCGCCTATGGACGCGCCTTTGTCGGCAGCGGCGCGTGGCCCAGTCCCAACGAACAGGAAGAAAAAGTCGTCGTGCAACCTGATGGCACTCTGCTGGTTTCGCGCAAAGTCTCGCGCATTGACCGTTTTCAGGCGTCACGCTTTACCACGTGGGGCGCAATCAGCGGCGACAAATATATTTACAAGCTGGACAACGCCGGAATACAGCAAGCCGCAAAGCAGAATATTGAAGCCAGCCACATCGTCAGTTTCATCACGCGCGCGCTGGACAACGCCGCCCTGCCGCCGAATATTGCGCGCTTGCTGGAAAAAGGCGTTGTGCGTCCCCCTGTCACGCAAACGGTAACCATTGAGCAGGTCATGGTATTGCGCACGACAGCACCCGAAACGATGGACTTCATCCTCGACACGCCCGCGCTGCGACGTTACATGGGCGCGCGTCTCGGTCCGATGGCGGCAATTGTGCGCGCGGACGAATGGGGTGCGCTCCGAGAGGCGCTGGCAGAACGTGGCATCGCGGCGGAAATGGCTGAATAGTCTGTATCGCTGTGGTTATACTGCCGCCCACATCCCCGCGCTATAATCAAGCAAAACTATTTTTGATCGATAAGGTTTCACTATGACTCACGATCCCCTCTATCACCTCGCCCCCGTTTGGACACACGTCACAACGATGCAGCCGGAACGCGGCGAAGGCGTGTACCTCTACGACGCTGAAGGCACACGCTACACCGACTTCACCAGCGGTATCGGCGTGACCAACACGGGACACGCACACCCGCGCGTTGTGAAGGCAATCCAGGAACAAGCTGCCAAGCTGCTGCATGGGCAAGTCAATATCGTCATCGCGCCGACAACCGTGAAGCTGGCGCAAGCGCTGAACGCCGTGACGCCCGATCCCATTGACTGCTTCTTCTTTGCCAACAGCGGCGCAGAAGCCACGGAAGGCGCGGTCAAGCTGGCGCGGCAGGCAACCAAGCGCATCAACATCATCACATTTCAGGGCAGCTTTCACGGACGCACGGCGCAGACGATGGCGATGACCAACAGCAAAACGATCTATCGCGCAGGCTATCAACCGCTGCCTGGTGGCATTTTCGTTGCACCTTTCCCGTACAGCTACTACTTCGGTTGGGATGATGAGGAAACCACCGACTTCTGCATTCAACAGCTCAAAACGCTGTTCAAAACCCAATGCGCGCCTGAAGAAACTGCTGCCATCGTCATCGAACCTGTATTGGGCGAAGGTGGTTATGTGCCGGCGCCCGCGCGTTTCCTGCGTGAAGTGCGCGAACTCTGCACACAGCACGGCATTCTGTTCATCGCTGACGAAGTACAAACGGGTTTTGGGCGCACAGGCAAATTCTGGGGCTTCGAGCACGCCGACATCGTGCCGGACATCATCATCATGGCGAAGGGCTTGGGCAGCGGAATGCCGATTTCGGGGATTGCTGCGCCGCGCGCGCTCATGGAGAAATGGCCCGCTGGCTCTCACGGCGGCACATACGGCGGTGGCGCGATTCAGACAGCGGCGGCGCTGGAAACGGTGCATGTGATGCAGGATGAAGACTTACCAGGCAACGCGGCGCGTATGGGCGAACACCTGATGAATGGGCTGAAGGAACTGCAAGCGGAGTTCCCGGCGATTGGCGACGTGCGCGGGCGCGGCTTGATGGTCGGCGTGGAATTCACCGATAGCAGCGGGCACCCCGATAAGACTACTGCGAAAGCTGTACATGCAGAATGCATCAAGAACCGCCTGCTGCTGCTGACGTGTGGGCATGGCGAAAATGTCATTCGCTGGATTCCGCCGCTGGTGGTGAATGAGCAGCAGATTGACGCCGCGTTAGCCGTGTTCGCGGAAGCGCTGAGCGTGGCGACGGGCACTGTCACACAACGCACAGGTGCGTAAAATCGACTGAGAGCATGGGGCGTGCTGATGAGGTGCGTCCTATGCTAAATGAAAATTAGCTATTAAAGGATTTAAAACGCTCTTAGAACCCTGATTAACAGGGCATAACAGCCTAATGTTAGTTTATTCAGTTTGGAAATAACGTACAGAGCCTTTCCGAGTGTACTCAGATTTTTCGCACGACAAACCAAAATCAAATGTCAAAGTTTGATGTAAGCAAAAAATGCAGTGAAAATACAGAGGGCTTTGGAACATTTCATGAGACCTTTAAAGTAAAGTTGCCTTTATCATTGTACACTAAAGTGACCCGATTTAGAATATATGTTCTGTAAGCAATACCTTCGCCAATTAAGCGGCGAAACGGTCAAGACGGCGAACGCGAATGCCGCTGAAGGCGGTAAGGCGCTGC
>CALMZT010000514.1 GCA_937870805.1 uncultured Chloroflexota bacterium | reverse complement strand
CTGGAAAGCAAGCTCAGGCGCAGAAGAAATAATCGCGCGAATTTCCTGACCGAGCAACTGCTCGACTTCTTGCCAGGGGGTCTGTGAACTTGCCTGTGTACGGTTCACGATCACCACATTGATGCGTCCCGCAGCGCCGTTGGCTTCGATCTCGCGGATGAGTTCGCGTGCCATCGTGAGCGTAACACCGCTGGGGTCGATCACCAAAACAATTTTATCCATATCGCGCTGAACTCGCTGTGCGATGGGATTCAAGCCGCTGCCAAGATCAAAGAGGACGGGACGCCCTAAAGTGCGCAGACCGTTGACAATGGCTGTGAGCGCGTCTGGCGAGAAAGGCAGTGCTGCTTCTCTAGGACGAATAGAAGAAAGAAGCGCGCGGAAACCGCCCGCGTGTGTGACCAATTCGGCTTCAAGCGCTTGTGGTCGAATTTCCGGTACAGGTTTGCCAAGAATGTTTGCCATACCCGTAGAACGCCCCATACCCATAAATAAGCCGAGACTGCCTGAGCCGAGACGGAAATCGGCAACAATAGGATTATCTCTACCGGCTTGAGCAAGAGCTGCTGTGATATTCAGGGCGAGGGTCGTTGTCCCTACACCACCTTTTGCGCCGATCACACCCACTGTCATGCCGCGTGTCGTGCCGCTGGCGGCGGCTTCGGGACGACGTGTGTTGGCGCTGCGCGCAAGAATGGCTTTTACACGAGAAGCTAATTCTGAAGGATGTGTCGGTTTTGTCAGATAATCATCGGCACCTGCTTCAAAGCCCTGCACTTTATCATCAATCAGGGTTTTTGCGGTGAACATGATGATCGGAATGTTCTGGGTGTTCGGGTTTTTACGCAGGCGTCGGCTCACTTCGTAGCCGTTCATGTCCGGCAGCATGATGTCGAGCACGATCAGGTTCGGAAGCTGCTTGCGCGTCATGGCAAGCGCATCATTCCCACGCGGCGCAACCTGTACCTCATAGCCTTGCCCACTAAAATAAATCCGCAGCATATTGGAAATGTCAAAGTCGTCCTCGACAACAAGAATACGACCTTTACTCATGGAGACCCCCTTCATCAGGGCGAATAGTTTTCAGGACGAATGGTTTAGTTACTCAAATATACATGATTCTTGGCAATTGTGCATCAAGGGCATCTTCACTTTCGTTTCAATCTACTAACTTTTTACGCAATCTATAGTCTTTACTGCTGAACACGGCATTGAGGAAGCCGCTGCAATGTAGGTAATTTGTCCTATGTTGTTGGCTGCGCTCTCGTCTGTATTACAAACGGATTTAGAGTAAAATCGAAATACTATTATTCTCAAATATACGCAGGAAACCCGCTATGCAGATTGACATCGTGCGTGCCACGTTGAGCGAACGCCCGCTTCTGCGCCAGCTTTCTGAGTTCTACATGTACGACCTTAGCGAGTTCGACACAGAGATCGAGATTAACCCGCATGGCACATTCGATTTCAGCGTTGACCGCTACTGGCAAGACCCGAACCGCGCGCCGTATCTAGTCTACGTTGAAACCAAGCCTGCGGGCTTCGCACTCGTCAAGCGCGGCGCGTATCTCAGCGGCGACCCGGAGATGATGGACTTTGCGGATTTTTTTGTCATGCGGCGCTACCGACGGCAGGGTGTGGGGACGTTCGTGGCAGAGCGCCTGTTTGAGATGTTCCCCGGCAAGTGGGAGATTCGCCAGTTTGCGGAGAATGTCACTGCGCAGAGCTTCTGGCGTAAGGTGATTGAACGCCACACCAACGGACACTTCCAGGAATATGCTGTGGATAACGAAATGTGGAAAGGTATTGTGCAGTATTTTGCGAATGTGCCGTAGTTAAGGCGTTGGCGTTTCCAAATCTGACGGTTGGAAGTCGCGGGCACAACGGAAACCCCAACTATTCCACACAGTAGTGAAAAACCCATTCGAGCGATTATATGAGGTCGCATTCTCATCTGTGTTGTCCCATCCCCCGCCTCGCACTACACGTCTAGTAGCGTTGTCGGCGCTTGAGCTACCCTCATTTTCTGTCGATTCACGCCCATCCTCAGCAACATAAGGATAGGGACGATAAATCGAACTCGTCCATTCCCACATATTGCCGCTCATCTCCAGGGCACCAACCCATGACGCCCCATCGGGGTAACTGTCCACTGGAGATGCGCCCGTCGGTGCAACCCCGAATATCACCGCGGCATTATTCTCATTGAAATCGTTCCCCCAGGGATAGCGCCAGTTTGAAGGACCGCGAGCAGCATACTCCCACTCAGCTTCAGTAGGGAGGCGCAAATCAAGGGACTCGCAGAAGCCAAGTGCTTCAGTCCATGAGATACAATCTCGTGGAAAGTTCGGGCCGTCAGGGGTTGTTGGTTGACCAATTGAGGGTCCCGCTTGTACGCTATTGCACTCTGGGTTGTCATTTATACTTGCTGAACCATATTGTCCGTTGGTAGTCTCTGTTCGAGCAATCCAAAATGGCTCCTCAAAGCACTGTTCATGGACATCTCGGTCATCGGTTTCACTACTCCCCGCATAACCCATATCAAAACAGCCTACTGGCACTAATACCATCTGAATATCGCTAAATGTCCCTGTATATTGGTCGATGTACTGCCGCCACTCGCCATTATTCGTGATAGGATTGTCATTTGAAAATCCCAACCCGTTTTCAGTTGGGGTTGTCATAGTTTCTGCTTCGCCAGTAATCTCCATACACTGCCGCGCTGCTGCCGACCAATCCCCAAAGGCAATCTCAAAGCAAATAGTGTGTTCACCTTCTGTCAGTGTCCAGGTTTCAAGCTGTTGACCTGTGCTTGCATCTTCGCCATATCCTCCACCATCAATTGAAAAACGGGATGCTGGAATATTGCCACGACATGTACCTTCACCCTGAAGCGTCAAGATAGTGCCTACAGGCTGGGGTGATTCCGAGGGAGACACTTGAAACGTGGTGATGGTACATGGGGCTGCTTGCATCGATGTGCTAGTTGGTAGAGTGCTGGATGGTGTATTCATGCTAGTTGGTTGTATAACTACCTCATTATTGGATGGTGTGTTCATTTGAGAGATCACAATTACGATAACAGCGATGATCGTAGTAAGCATGACGATCACCACAATTGGAATTATCCGCGAATAAGATATTCCCTTTGATGGAGGTTTAGTAAGCAAAACGGCAGGAGGTAACGAAGAGGCGAGAATTAATCCATTTTTTCCTAGTTCTGCCACAAGTTTAGCTAAAGCAACATTATAAAGTTGAGCGTGAAAATCTATGCGTTGAAGGCTGAGCAATTGATATGGAATTTGTGATGTGGGTTTTAAAAGGATAGGAATGATTAATTTTTTCTCGCTACGGAAAAACTGCCACTCATCCTCCACATTATTTGAAGCCATTGAGTCAGGTGTAATAATGACGATCATCGCTTCACATAGCCGCAACCCTTGGTCAATCGCATTTTGCCACTTCATGCCAGCCGGGATATTTTTCACGTCAATCCATATATCTGCCCCTAGGTCGGATAATGAAGTAGCAAGTTTACGAGCAAAAACATCGTCTTTACGCGAGTAACTGATAAATATGCGCGGCATGTCTCTATCCTAAAGGTAGAGGGAAGCGGTTTATAGAGTATAGACGACCCTCTATTAACAGGCAAATAAATCAAATAGGGTACACGTCTGTCCTGCACGCCCTGATTCATTCTCTCTTTAGCTTTTTTGTTTCGCGGTGATTTTAATGTGCTCAGAGACCTACGCTGCTAACAGAATGAATATTTCCAAGAATTGTTTACTGTAGTGGTTAGATGCTTTAAAACGAATTATCCAACTTTTCTGAAGTTGAGCGTTTTTTGCTGACGATCTCTGCAAGCTTCTGCACGAACTTTGTGGGGCTTACAGGCTTATTGAAGAATCCGTCGAACCCCGCGAGGCGCGCTTCCTCCATCATTTCGACTGAATAGTAAGCCGTCACCGCTACCACCGGAAGGTGGGCAATGCGCTGATCGGCGCGAATCTGTGCCAGTGTCGCCCAACCATCCAACTCCGGCATCATCAAATCCAGAATCACTACGGTTGGAGTCACCTGCTGCAACAGGTGCAGACATTCTCTACCGTTGCGGGCGATATGTAATTGAATCCCATTGTGCTTCAAGATCATTGAGATGGTTTGCAGGCTGTCGTATTCGTCTTCAGCGACGATGATAATCCACTGGCTGTAATCCATGTTCTTGTTCTGTCCCCTCAATTGTTGGCGGCGTGCTGCTCCGTTTCGCCGCATGTCTCTCCAAACAGGTCTGGATTTCCAGCAGAAACGTCGCCAGCCGCAGTGGTTTGGGAATATAACCATCGAAGCCAGCCACTTGCACACGCTCCACATCTTCCGGCATGGCGTGCGCTGTTAGTGCAATCACAGGAATGCGTGCCGTTGCCGGATTCGCTCGTATGTGCGTCAGCATCTGCCAACCATCCATGCCCGGCATCGACAAATCCAGCAGAATAAAGGTCGGCAGTACATTTTCCAGTGTGTTGAGACCTTCGCTCCCGTTGGCGGCAGCGTGTACAGTCGCACAATAATAATTCAAGATCGCTTCCACCACACCAATATTATCTGGTTCATCATCTACAACCAACACTGTCCAACCCGCTGCGACATCTTTCTCGATCATTTTATCCCTCTCATACGATTACCGCTGCAAGTTCAGATTCCTGCGGTGCACTCATCAGGGGCAGTGTCACAGTAAAGGTGCTGCCCAGCCCCGATTGACTGTTGAGGCGAACATCCCCACCCATTGACAACACCAGTTTACGGACAATCGCCAAGCCCAAACCTGTGCCCCCATAATTTCGTGTCGAACTGCTATCGACCTGCCGAAACTCTTCAAAAATGATCTCTTGCAAATGTGTGGGAATGCCAATCCCCGTATCCTGGATCACGATCATCCACGTATGGTCATCCTGACGGAGCACATCGCATTTGATGTACCCGCGTTCCGTGAACTTAATGGCATTCGACAGCAGATTAATCATGATCTGTTTCAGGCGCGGCGCATCACCCAGTAGTTTCGCGGGAAGCCGCTCGTCCAGCGTGTATTCAAACGTCAAACCCTTCTGCTGAGCCAAGCCTTCTATTTGACTGACGACCTCTTTCAGCCATTGATGTACCTCAAAAGGCTTTTTGGCGACTTCGGTTTTGCCCGCTTCGATCTTCGCAAGGTCAAGGATTTCGTTAATCAGCTTGAGCAAGTGATCGGCATTCACCAGCACCCGATCCTGAAAGCTGCGCTGTTCGGCGCTTAATTCGCCCGCCATCCCCGCAAGTTGAATTTCGGTGTAGCCAATGATCGCAGTCAGCGGTGTGCGCAGTTCGTGCGACATCGTGGCTAGAAACTGGCTTTTAAGTCTCGTTGCTTCTTCAGCCTGTAAGCGCGCAAGCTCCAGCGCTTGGTTGGCGGCTTCCAGCGCCGTATTCTGGCTTTCGATGCGCTGCGCGGCTCGTTTGCGCAAAGTGACATCGTGCAGCAGCACGGTTCGCCCACGCAAACGCTTTGTGATATCGACCAGCGGAAAAATCTGAACTTCAAAATAGCGCGGCGTATCATGCTGCATGAGCATGATCTCTTGCGTGCCGCCTGCTGTCGGTTCAACCATTCCGACTACTTCCGGCAAGACCTGAGCCAAGGTACTGCCCACTAAAAGTTCGGACTTCTTCCCAATGATTGTGCTGGCAGCGAGGTTCAAATCAAGCAGTCGATTTTGCGCATCCAACACCAGCAGCGCAGTAAGCATGTTCTCGATCACAGTTTCACGGGCGATGGGCACAATATCTAACAGGCGGAAACTCAGCAGTCCCCATGCCCAGAAAAAGGCGGTGATGGTGAAGCCGAACGGGGTAAGATCGACAACGCTCCAGCCGACAAGATACAGAAAATTACCAACCCAGGGCGCAAAGATCGACACCAGCATGACGGCAGCCTGGCGGCGATATAAGTTTTCAGTGCGCAGCAAGCGGCGCGCCAACAGGAAACTTGTAAACAGCAGCACGCCATAGCCATAAGCGGCGTGTATCCAGAACACAATGCCGTGCCCATAGTCACCGACAATTAAGCCGCCACTCTCGATCAAGCGCACATTAGACCAGATCAAGCCGTGCAGTTCGTTTGTCCACACAAAAAGCAAGGCAAAGATGGGATCAAGCAGCAGGAATATAAAATTGCGGCGCGTCAACCAGCGCTCATGTCCGGTTTGTTGAAGCACAAAGGCAGTCCATGACGCCATCACTGTCACGATGCCGATATAGGTTACTTTGCCGAAAAGGATTTTGGTGGGTAAATCGACGACGACCAGCTCTAAAATCGCCGCAAAGCTCCAGATGGTCAATCCGATCATCAGGACAAAAAAGTAGAGTGCTCCGGGAGTTTGCCGCCGCCGCCAGCTTAAGATCGCTAATGCCAACGCCACAAGGCTGGCAAGCGATAAAGGGATCACATAGGGAGACGATTGTAGGAGCATACAAAACTCAGTTTGTGGATAAGCAAAATTTGCCTGGGTACGCTTATTAAATTACATTACAATTGTAAACGTGAACCTTTCCCCATTGTACAAAGAATAGGCTGTCGGTTTTAGAATTCAGTATTCCTTACTATCTCACCTTACGCACCCTCAACCTGTGAACAAGGGGTTTAAACCCCTTGTTCGAGCTGAACCTGCGTAACATCAGTTACTATTTCAAATTCTTTTGGGAGTCCACATTTTGCGGTTTTGCGCCGCTTTTTCGCGCACGACAGCAATCTGCTCGTCGGTCACAGGCTTTTCAAAGGTGCGGAAGCCCGCCAGCTTGAAGCCGTGCCGTGTGGCGATGCCGCCGATTTCCTGCGCCTGCTCGATGCTAATCTCTTTGCCGATGGTGTAATCTTCATAGCGACTTTCCAACGCCAGCGCCATCGTCTCCGCCATGCAGGCAAACGCGCGCTTCGGCGGGAAGCCAAAGTTGAAGTGAAAATCAGCGTTTTCACCTGGGATTTCCACCATCCCCCCTTCGATGACCAGTACATCATCTCGTTCCTGCGCTACACGCCACGAGACATCACGCGGGCGTGCTACGTCGCATACCACTGCGCCCGGCTTCAAATGGCGCGGCTCGATAACGCTGTGCAGCGCGCTCGTCACGGTTAAAATCAAATCGGCGGCGTAGATGTCGTCCATGCTGGTGGATGTAAAAATTTGGGCACCGCGTCCTTCGCATTTTTCGCGCACGGTTTCGAGCGCGTCCAAGCGTCGCCCGACGAGCGTTAGCCTCGCGCTGTCGCGCGCTAACATTTGCGCGCAGGTGCTGCCAATCGTGCCCGTTGAGCCTACGACAGCGACAGTCGATTCTTGCATCTCTATGTCCATGACACGCGCCGCTTCACGCAGGGCATCGACTGCCATCGTCACGGTGTAACTATCGCCATTGGTTACGGCGATGTCCAACCGATCCGCGATGGTTTTGCCGCCATCGCCAACGACTGATGTGTACGCACCGAGTCCCAGCATCTTCGCGCCGAGTTTTTCCGCCATTTTGCCGCAGGCGACAATTTTGTTATAGGCGACTTCAACAGGCACAGACATCATCGTCGGCGGCGTAAAGGGACACGCCAGCAGCCAGCCGCGCAGTTCCTTGCCCGTCGCCGCTGATTTAACGCCCGTCACTTCAGAGATATAGATCGGCGGGAAAAAGCGCGACAGGAAGTTGATCTGTCCTTCGCTGAAAATCCTGGCGGCAAGTGGGAACTTGCGCGCCACATCTTTTTTGATCGTGACAGGGTGGATGATAAAGGCGAATGTGTCTTCAGTCATTTATCGTTTGCTTGCCTCAATGAACGCCGAGATAAGTGTCAATGTTCGGGGTAATCAGGGATTGGTGACCTTTCGGGAGGATCAGCCTTAACGATGCGTTTTTCAGCGCCAGAGACTGAAGTCTCCGGCTGCCGAAGTACCACGTCCACTGAAGTGGACAGAAAACGGGAGTGCATCGTCTCGGTTTTTAGGGATGTGCTTTGAGTATCCATCAATCCATTAAGCCTTATTTGAGGCTTGAGAACACATTAGTACGCCCCTACGTATCCACGAGTTATTTCAAAATTCGTTTTTTGTGTGGGACGACACATTGGTCGTCCCCTACAAATGTGCAGGTTCTATTTACCATCTGATGTTACGCAGGCTTAGCTCGAACAAGGGGTTTAAACCCCTTGTTCACAGGTTCACGGTGCGTAAAGTCAGTTACCATGTATCCGCTGCCGCGTCTTCTTCCAATTTCTCGTCGGCGCGTGGGTAGAAGCGCTTGTGGACTTCCGGTCCGCCTTTGACGTACAGGTGGTCGCTTTCGTCAAATTCTACGGTATCCCGAATCACACGGCGCTGCGGCGAAGCGAACAACACTACATCGGATTCGATCATGCGTCCGGGGAAGATAATCATGCCTGAACCAATGCGGCAGTTGTGTCCTACTGCCCCGCCGAGCACAATCTGCCCAACTTCGCGGATTTTGCCCTCAATATCTACCGCACGAATGGGCTTCCTGCCAATCAAATTGAAATCGGTAAAGGTGTTGCCCGCGCCGACAAAGCTGTTGCGCCCGACGACGCACATCTGCAAGCAGGTATTCTGAGCGATGATCGTGTTCTCCATGATCTGCGTCAAATACAGGGAGGCACGGAAGGGCAAGAAGCAGCCGCTGGCAACGGTACTCATCTTCAGCACGCATCCGGTATCAATGGTCACGTTATCGCCAATGGTGCTGTTGTCGATGATCGCGCCCGCTTCGATGCTGCAATTATCGCCAATTTCGGCGGGTCCCGTGATGATCGCCGTCGGATGAATGTTCGTGTTCTTGCCAACCTTAATCACGCGCGGGTGTGTAATGCTCAATAACTGTTTTTGCTGCAACAGCGCATTCCACAGCAGTTGCAGATTCAAAGCAACGCTGTGGTCAATCGAATGATCGAGGCGGCTGGCACGCGCAAAGTTGCTGCAAATGATTGCTGCGAAGTACACATGGACCCAGCTTTCAATCGAGATCAGCGCGCGCATGGGGGGGTAATGCGTCAGCCGATCCTGTTCCATCGACATGAAATCGGGCACGCTGTAAAAGCCGATTTGGCGCGCCTCGCTGGGCACGACGATGGGCATTACATCGGCAGTATAGCCTTCGGGAAAGTACCATAAATCGACAAGATAGATCGCATTGCCGGTACGATCTTTGCCCGACTCAAAACAGGTCGATAAAGGCAGCGCATAGGTCTTGTAGGCAATATCGTTGGCATCGAATGCCGCGCGGCAGGCACGCCCTGTTTTACGGGCTTTATCCATAAAGTAGGACAGGAAATCCTTGTCGAACCATAAGTTGTCGCGGTAGACAATCGACTGCCCTTTGACCTGTGCCAAATCATCACGACTTCTTAGCGTCGGGCGCAGTTCGAGATCACGCGGAAACATTTCAGCGAATAAATTTTCCTGATGGATTTTTAAGGGGAGCGTGCCGACAGTCAGCAGATTTGCAGGTTCATTAAATGGCACCACATGGCGCAGGTCTTCAATAATGTATTTATACATCGGCTACCCCTGAGCGAATTTGAGATATTAACAATTATAACCCGCATTAGGACAAAGCGTATCTAAAGACTCGTAAAATCGCAGGGTGGTTTAGAGGGCTGAAAACGGCTGGTAGGTTTATAGGAGTAGGTAATTAAGGAAAGCAATCGAGCGTCCGCCACGACCTCACCCCCTAACCCTGCACAAAGGTAGGTTTTTAATGCAAGGGAAGTGAGCACTTGCCATGACCTCACCCTAAATCCCTCTCCCATGCGGGGGCGTTATTGTAGTCGTAGATTTGCGGCGGGAGAGGGACTTTGAGACGCGCGTCGCTGGGCAAACTTGTTCTACCGATTAAACTATTCTTTTATAGGACTTCGGAGATTTCATGGCAGAACGTATTCTTAGCTTACGCGAACTGAATCGGGCGACGCTGGCGCGGCAAATGCTGCTGGAACGCGAGACGATGCCTGTTCCCGCCGCGATTGAACGGCTCGTCGGGATGCAATCACAGGCGTTGTCTGCGCCCTTCATCGGCTTGTGGACGCGGCTCAAGGACTTCAAGCGCGAAGACCTCGCCACGTTGATCGACAATCACACCGTCGTCAAGGCAACGCTGATGCGCGGCACGCTGCATCTGTTCACGGCGGCGGATTACCTGCGCTTTCGCACGACGATCCAAACTGCGTTGGACAACATTGGCAATTCGATCACCCGGTCACGCGACGCGACCTTTGACCTTGAAAAAATCCTCACCGCAGCACGCGAGTTCATCAGCGAACAGCCGCGCACGTTTGCTGAAATCAGCGCGATGCTCACGGCGCTCGAACCCGACATCGACATTGGCAGTATGCGCTACACCGTGCGTACACAGATTCCGCTGGTGCAAGTGCCGATCAACAGCGGCTGGAGTTATCCGGGCAATCCGACGTTTACGCTGGCAGAGACGTGGTTGGGTCAGCCGATGGCGAAAGAAAATCGCTTAGAGGAACTGGTGCTGCGCTATCTGGCGGGCTTTGGTCCGGCGTCGGTGAAGGATGCGGAAACGTGGTCGTATATCCCCAGGCTGAAAGACACATTTGAAAAGCTGCGCCCCGAACTCGTCGTCTATCGCGATGAAAAGAAGCGCGAGTTGTTTGATGTGCCGGGTATGCCGCTGCCGGATGGCGATGCGCCTGCGCCTGTACGTTTCCTGCCGGAGTTCGATAACCTGCTGCTGTCGCATGACAAACGCACGCGCGTGCTTGCCGACGAACATCGTCCCAAAGTCTGGGCAAGAGGCAATTTGCGCCTGGCGGCAACTATTCTGGTCGATGGCTTTGTCAGCGGCATCTGGAAAGTAGAAAAGAAAAAGCGCGCGGCGACGCTGACGATTCAACTGTTCACGGCGCTGTCGAAACAAGAGCGTGCGGCATTGAGCGAAGAAGGGGAACGCCTCGTGCGCTTCGTGGAAAGCGGCGCGGAGACGTTCGAGGTGCGGTTTGCGGATTAACTGGTCTGTCTCGTAATTCGTGTGGTTAACCCCTATCCCCCAGTTTACAAGGGTAGTTATTTAACGGAGTAGGCAATTATTCGCGTTTGACCTCACCCCAAACCCCTCTCCCACCGCGCAAGATGGGATAGGTTACGAACGTGTATGGCGCGGGAGAGGGGCTTTAAGACACGCGTTGTTGAACGTTTGCGCATGAAAACAGGATTAAAGCACATGTATTTTGGAAGGTTTGTTGAGCTAATGGAAAAATCAAAACGAACACGAATGATTTACCTCAACAATGGGCTTAAGCCCATTGTTCGCAGTC
>CALMZT010000513.1 GCA_937870805.1 uncultured Chloroflexota bacterium | reverse complement strand
TCCGCTCGCTGCGCGCACAGTACCCTCATCGTACGTTGGCGATGTAGCGTATGGGCTATGAAATCATCAATGAATTTCAGACGTATCATATTCGCCTGTCCAACATCGCATCGGATTACATCCCGATAGAAAACCCGCCAACCATTGGCGATGTGATTTATTTCCCAGATCGTTTGCTTGCAGAGTTCGCCGTTCCCGGTTATCCCAACGAGCGTGCGTTTCTGATTGATAACGGCTATCGCCTCGTGGTAGGCAGTCCACGCCACCCGGACGGTGTGCCGTGTTTGTACCAGAACACCAATCTTCTGCCATATGCTTTTGCGCTGCCGCTGCGCAGTGCCGAGACGCTGCCCGAAGCCCCGACGCGCAACCTTGTGACGCCGATTGACACGGTAGAACAGTATCCCGGTGTGGTGTTCGTTGCCGTGCAAAATACGACAGGTGAAGCGCTGGTTGTGACGATACAGGAGCGCGCGTATCCTGGCTCGTCAGTGCGTATGGATGGGCAGGAGGCGCGCATCGAGTCGTACATCGGGCAGCTTGCGGTCATCGTTCCCGCCGACAATCAACCGCATGTGCTCACGTTTGAGTATCGCCCGCCGCTGCTGATGGTCGGTGGATTGCTAACGCTTTTGGCGGCGGCGGCGTTTACCGGATATCTGTTGCTGCCCAAGGGTAAAGTGATTAATCAGCGTAAGGAGCCTTAGCGGTTTTTCTGTGCGCGGGTATCGGTGTTGAAGTCATAAAGCGATGATGTTGTAGAATAACGTGCCAGGCGGTACGCCTGCCATAGTGTCCTCTTCTGCTCCTATTCCATCATTATACTCAAGATAAACGCTGGACGATCAGCGCACCATACCACAGTGTCAGCGCGCAGGTATCGGTCAAAATCTGCGCGGGCGAACGATGCTCATCACGTCCTGGCGCGAAATCGACCAGTGCTGTCGGTTCGCCGTTGTTGTCGTGCGCGTACACACGCCAGCGCATCTCACGGCAGTCATCGAACGCCAGCTCAAAGCGCACGTCATCACAAATTCCTTCGAGCACGATATCGCGTCCCCATGCGCCTACCCAAATTTCTGTGATTTCTACCGCGCTGCCGTCTGCCGCGCCCAACGCTTCATAGAGTGTCGCTAACCCCATCGCTTGCCTTTCAAAAGGAGATAACCATGCACACATAACGAATCATCAGTCAACAGTTTACTGCGGAGACTATCTGAGGATAGTTGGAAACAAACAACCCCTAAAAATGAATAACCAAAAGGAGTACCTATGTATACCATCGCAACTCTTACAGCGCTGCGCCAGCACTTAGGACTGAGCAGCAGCGACACTTCCGACGATGCCCGCTTGTTGGGCGTCCTGCAAGCAGCCTCCGCGCACGTTGAGCGCGCCGCTGCCCGCCGCTTCGTTCCGCGCGTTGCTACGCTCAAGCACTTGGTCGAAAAGTTCGAGCCGCTTTACATCACGCTGTACGATGATCTGCTGTCGCTCATTTCCGTTGTTGATGGTGACGGCAGCACCATCAGCCTGAGCGACGTGATTGCCGCGCCGGACGCCGCGCCTTACAGTCTGCTGCATTTGACCAATGGGCGCGCCTTCGTGCGCAGTTATCTGACGCCCGTCGCCGTGACAGGAGTATGGGGATGGCATGATCGCCCAACGGAGATGTGGCGCAGCAGCGGCGACAGTGTGCAGAACAATCCACTGTCCAACAGCGGCACCTCGCTTTCGGTGAGCAGTGTCAACGGCGCGGACGCCGCAGGGCAGACGCCGCGTTTGCAAGTGGGGCATTTGTTGAAGATTGATGAGGAATATTTGCGCGTGCTGGCGATCAGCGGCAATACGCTGACAGTGCTGCGCGGCGTGAATGGCACAACGGCGGCACAGCACAGCCAGAACACGACGATTTACACTTTCCAGCCCGCGCCGGATGTGCATTTGCTGACGCTGCGTTGGGCGGCATGGCTTTATCGTGAGGGGGACACGGATACACCGCCGCGCGAACTGCGTGAGTCCCTAACTGATCTGCGACGTACTGTCGTGCGAGTATAAGGGTTTGGCGCGTCAAACCTCTACGAACCCCACCCCCTACTGTACGCCTCCACCACACGCACAAATGTCGCCTCTAAATCCCCACCGCGCCGCATTTGTCCTGTCAGTTCAAGCGAGACAAAACCGTGAATCAACGCCCACGCGCCGCGCAGCGCTGTCAATGAATCGGCTTCACCTGAAATACTCGCCATTGCCGCCTGCAAGGGCAGCGCCAACTGTTCCAACATCTGCTCATCAGGGCGCAGATCATCGTTTGCACTGCTGAACGCTAGTTGGTACGCCGCCGGATTTGCCCGCGCAAATTCATGGTACGCCAGAGCCATGCCGAGCAGGGGATTATCGTGCTGTGTTTCTGCTGCTGCGCGCATCGTTTCGGTGAGCCGCATCGCCGTATCACCGTTGAGCGCACGCAGCAGCGCATTTTTACTGTCGAAGTAGCGATACAGTGAAGGCGCTTTAATGTTGAGCGCCGTCGCCAGCTTACTCAGCGACAGCGCTTCAACACCTTCTACCTCGATCATCTCCCGTGCTTTGGCGACGATAGTGTCTACATTGACTTGTGAAGGATACGGCACATCAAACCCCCGATAACTATCTTCTGCTAACGACTAATGACTATCGACTATCGGCTAACAGCTATACATGCTGCATGTGCGTGTCTTTGAACTCCGTCGCATATTTCAGCCCATACCCCATCATACGATCCATGCCAATGTGCGCCAGCCAGATCAACGCGATGTGTACCACTGTCATCCACCCTGCGATCCACGCGACGACGAACAGCGCCAGCGGCAGAACCATCGTATGTAGGGCATTGTACGTCATGCTGCCAACACGCGGGTTCACTAGGTAGCCGACCATCGCTAAATCAGGTGTGAGCAGGAGAAGCACGAATGCCCAGCCGTTTCCACTCGTAGAGGCGTACAAGGCGCTTGCAGAGATGAACAGCGCCAAGCCCTCGGCGCGCAGGAGAATGTTGGGGGTGCTGCGGTTTGTCATGATTTTATCCTCAAGACTAACACCATTAGTTATTAAAGCTAATGATATTAGTCTTCACTCTCAATGTCAATTACACTCTACATTACATTCGAGTCACCAATTTTTAGTTCACTTCTTGTCCGAACTAAAAACCAACAACCCATAACGAACAACCAACAACCCATAACGAACAACCAATAACGAACAACCAATAACCGAAAGGAGTCCTATGACCACGTTTCGTACTGCCCTCACCAATCTCTCGAACCTCAGTGTGACAGGTGTGCCTCATAACTATGACGTTGATGAAGCTCCTGCCACCGTCACCCGTTCGCAGCTTCCGGCGCTGCTGGTGCTGCCCGCCAACGTACAGGATGTGCGCATGTTTAAGGAGCGCGGCGAGGGCTTCCAGGCCGTCGCTTTTGCCAACGGCGCACGTACCATCACTTACACCGCCACGCACTTATTGCTGGTTGCGCCCGTCACAGGTGGCAGCAGCAATAAGCAGCATCTACCCACGCTGGTTGATCTGATCGACAACTACTTCACAGCGTTAAAAACCGATCTGACGCTCAGCGGCGCGCTGCTCGAACCCGCAGAAGTCAGCGTGGAGCCAGGTATCTACGCGCACGGCGACGCCAAATATTATGGCTGTGCCCTGCGCCACACATGGAAACTGGAGATATAGCAATGAGTGGAAAGCAATGAGCAATGAGGATCACATGCGAGATGGCTTTGTACGCTGGTTTTGTCATCGTAAAGGCAAATTCTACGTATTCCTAATCCCTTTAGTGGGTAAAAGCTAGATATTGCAGAGTCTTCCTCGCTTTTCCTCATTGCTCGTCGCTCGTCGCTCATTACTCATTACTCATTACTCATTACTCATTACTCAAAAAGGATAAACATATGACCATCACCTACACCATCGCCGTTGACCTCAACGATGATGGCGACTTTACCGACCTCAACGAAGCCATCAGCGCAGATGTTGTGTCACTGCGCTGGCGGTTGGGCATGGCAGCGCCCTACGACGCCATTTGCGCGCTGTCCGAAGCGCAAATCACGCTGCGCAACATGACGAAGAAGTATTCACCGGAAACCGTCGGCGCGCTGTCGCTGCTGCCGGGCAGACGCCTGCGCATCACCAGCAATGACGGCACGTCGACGCGCACCCACTTCACCGGACTTGTCGAGCGTGTCGAACCGCTGCCGGGCACATTAGGCAAACGCACGTCGGTCATTCACGTCGTCGGCGTGGAAAAACAGCTTGCACAGTCCATT
>CALMZT010000512.1 GCA_937870805.1 uncultured Chloroflexota bacterium | reverse complement strand
GTTGTGCAGCCGGCCCTGTCCCCACTTCTGCGGGAGGCGTTCAGCGATCATCACCCACGCATGTTTGGGTAAACCAAGTGGATAGCGCGGGCGCAAATCAAGCCCTGTACGCACACTCAACATGGGTGGCTGAGGCGCGACTTCACCAATAGCGATGGCGATGTCCACGCCGCTGGGACCATTGCCCACTACCAGCACACGTTTATCGGCAAACGGTACTGCGCCACGAAAACCGCAGGCGTGCAGTACCTCTCCACTAAACGCATCCAGTCCCTGAAGCTGTGGCATGATGGGGTTACAGAAACGTCCCGACGCCGAAATGACAGCAGGATACCACGCGCTGCCCTCGCTGCTTTCCACACGCCAGCCACCGTTTTCAGGCGTTACATGATGCACATCAACGCCTAACGTGATATTCAGTGGGTGACGCCGCGCGAATTCAACAAGATGGCTGTGATAATCCCTGCCTGTGGGAAATATGCCCCAACGCAGCGGAAATTTCAGCTCCGGTAGATGCGAAAAGAAGCGTGTCGTGTTCAGGCGCAGGCTCGGATATAAACCTGCCCACGTCGAGCCAACCACGTCCGCCTTATCGACAACGCGATAGGAAATACCCGCGCGCGCCAGATAATAAGCGCTGGCTAGTCCTGCTGGACCGGCACCAATGACCAACACATCTTCAGGCATAGCTTAAGGCTGTGGTGTCGCGGCGATAGCGGTGGCGGTTGCCGCCAGAAAAGGACGATACCGAGTCGCCACGACCTGTAAAGTGCTGCTAAACTGCGCAGCATCGGCGGTGCTGCGCGGCACATAGGGTTCGATGGCTCTGCCAATTTCCGCGCTGATGGTTGCTGCGACGGCGGTGTCTACGGCGTTATATTCTTCACGTGGGAATTGTACGACGCCACCCCCCACCAGCAGGATACCAACCACGCACATAAACAGCGTGAGGAACGCCAGCACCAAGCCAATGCGCCGATTAGCGGCTTGGACGCGCGGTGTGTGTACCTTCATGATGACATGCTGTGGCTGTTCGCCAAAAGCCTTGATACGCTCGATCAGCGTCGTCGAAGCGTCGTTTTTACTGAAATCAATCGGTGTGAGATGCTCGATGATTTTAGGCAAAGATCCTTTTTGTGACAGCACTGGAATGATGTAGTGTCCATTATCCAGCGCGTACAAAATCGCCTGCTGCATTTGTGCATCATTTGCTGCCTGGGGCGATAAAATTGGGATGAAGATATGGTCTTTTCCCGCCTGCAAGTCGGTGGTGGTTTCCATGCCTGCCGCGCGCAAATCATTCGCCAGTTGTTCGGCTGTCGCGGCGTCAGATGCGATATGCTTAATCGTAATCACTCAGTTTCCCTTTCCCATGTCCGTAGATAGTTCACAATGTCCCAACGCTGCTCGTTGTTCAAATTCTCGTTACAAGGTGACAGATTACGCCAGCCGTTCACGATGGCGTTGTACAGTGCCTCGTCACGCATGATCGGCAGTTCGCGCCGCAAAGCCCCAAGCTGATTCGCATTTGCCCATGCACTGCACTGCGCTTCGTAAAGTGCTTGCCCGCGCTCCACTGACAAAGCATCAGGCAGCACAGTATTCACCATTTGTGGCGCTGGATTCAATATCGCCGCAGTACGTGCCTGACTGTCCCGAATGGCGACAAAGCCGACCACCGCGAAGACGATCATAGCGACGATGCTCACAAACGCTATAACCAGAAACGCAGGGCGCAAATCCAACAGGTGGTAAAGCCGCCGAGCATAAGGATAAACTGCCCACGCCAACACTGCTGCGACACTAGCCAGCGCCAACCAGTGAACGAATGTAGGTTCACGCGATGTTGGCACAGCAGCGTCCTGACTGATCGACCAGTTAAAAGCAAGGCGTGTGATGGTGCTGTCGCTGTTCCTCACGTCGAGCAGTGTCCACCACGTGCCCACATCGTTGATCTCATCGCCTGTCGTGACGTATAAGCCATCGCCCACACTTTCGGCGGTATGCCACGCGCCGCGCCAATCGCGCGCAGAGTTGACCATACGTAAGCGCACGTTCGCATTATCGACTATCTGCCCGTCGCGCAAAATCAGCGTCTCGTAAGTGTTAATGCCGGGTCCGCCGGGGGACAGCGTTTGCGTCACTGTAACCCCATTGATCGTCTGCGTTGCGCGCGGCGCTTCGGCTTGCGTTTCAAGAAAGGCAGGCTTGGGTATAGGTGTCGCGCTTAACAAACCCACAGAAAATAACACCAACACGGCAGTGAACACTTCTAAACGCAGCGTCCCCATGAAGTTACCGACACGCTGGATAATCAATGCCCAACGCTGGTAACGCTCTGGGCGCAGCGCGACATGATGGGCAAAACCTAGCATCAGGAGCAAACCCACGAGCAGCACCTTGAGCATCAACGACGCGCCATAGCTTGTGGTGGTCAAGTCGGCAGGGGTGTAAAACCAGTTGAGCGCGCTGTAAATCCCTGTGGTGATGACCAGAAAGACGCAGACGGTTGCCACACGCGAAAAACGTCGCAGTACCGCAAGCAGCGCGATCCGCCGCTGATCACCTGAATACGGCTGTAAAGCGACTGGCAGCACTAACACCAGCGCAGCGATGCCGCCGACCCAAAAGCCGACTGCCAGTGTGTGCAGCCAATCAATCGCTATAGCCAGCCACGTCCACAGCAGCGACCCCGCCGCGTGGTTGGTAATGCTCAACGTGCCGAGCACCATGCCCATCAGCCACGCATTCGCCGACCAGAAGGCGCGCACGTTTTGCGGCTGGCTGTTCCGAAAATAGAGACTTGCCGCGTGCAATAGCGCCGACAGTACGAGAAATCCCATGCGCGCATTCCACACATCGCCGAAGCGTGTGCTGCTGCGTACAATCTGGATGAAGCCGCTGCTGATCGCCGTGCTGGCATCGACGCCGTAAAACACCATCGTCTGCTGAAGTAACGCCAAGCCGTTGCCAACGAACGCGACGACCAGCGCCAGCGTCACCATCCAGTTCAGGCGGCTCATCACACGCAGCGGCAGCAATCCGGCAGCGTACTCAGCATTACCCCACGCAGGCAGCAGCACCAGCGCATACAGCGAATACGTGCCGAACAACAGCAGCAGCGACGACAGCAGCAGCACACGCCACGCAATTTCCAGCGGCAGGGCGGCGGCGTTAGCGGCTGTGCCTGCTACACCTGCGACGGTTTCACCGACAAAAAATACCTGCGTTTCGGTGATGACGTGCCCATCGCCGGCGAAGGCAAGGCGCAGTTCAACGATGTACGCGCCGTCGGGTAAGCCCGTCGGCAGACGTGCGCTCAGTAAGCGGTCATCGTCAACGGAAACACCGCCTGTAGCCACGATTTCACCGGATGGGGCGCGCACATTGACGCTGCTGAAATCGGGTTCCAGCGCTTCGCTGAACCAGTACTGTACGCGCGCGGGGGGGCGTTCCAGTACCGTGCCATCGTTCGGTATGGCGCGTACAATGAAGCCGTGTGCAGCCGTGCGCTGTAGTCCACCGAACAACAGCACAGCGCATGACAACAGCAGGGCAAAACGGCTAGTCCAGTTTGAAACGGTCTTGCGACTCGTTTTGTTCAGGTTCAGATATAGGTTCACTGTCGAGATCTGGGTTCGTATTGCGGCTCACGACCCAACTGATGCCCATCATAGCGACGAACAACGTGACAATCCCCAGGAAAATCACTTCGTCAAAGTTGCCCAGCGCGCCGTGTGCCAGCAGAATTGGCGGATACATAGTCTCACCTCATGTTTTGTGAGTCGCCGCTATTATACACCCTGATGATTAGATTTGTGGTGTTTTTCACGAACTGATGAGTACCAAAAGAGAACTTGAACCGCCAAGCCGCCAAGTTCACCAAGACAAGAGGAGAAAAGAAAACGCGCACAGAAATTATTGTGTGCGCTAATCATAATTCGCTGTACCCCCGATAGGACTTGAACCTACGACGGACCTCATTTAGGAAACGAGCGCTCTATCCAACTGAGCTACGGGGGCGCATACTAAATTAGATTATAGGTTCAATGAAGTTAATTTACAACTCATAATCTACTGCCATTCTCGTCCTCTTCTCTTGATTGTTCCTAGTGGGCAGAAGTCTCAATCGAAAATCTGTTGTGCTTGTACCCAACTTGTCGTCTAGAGCGATAAAATATACTTTTTCATTCTGAGGACAATAAATGGCAAAATAATCAATTTCACCAACATAATTTCGTCTTACTTGGGATGTGCCATTGACATTATAGGCGTTAAAAGCAATGTAATCTCCGTCTTTTGACAATCGCCCCGTTTTACACTGCACTCGATAAAACTTCCCGTCACGTTCAATCACCATGTCGTAGCGGCGTGACCGACGCCAGGCGATGAGAACTTCCCATCCCAATTCGACAAATCGCGCTAATATCTTCGCTTCGCTGATGCTGCCAATCGCTGCGGTGTCTTTCATTGGAGAACCTCACACTTTCTGAAATATGCATTTCATCAAAGTGTAGAGCAGTTCCCAATGTCGTCAATTAACGTATGAACTTCGTGTTACAAAATTGGCATATCACTCTGGTAGCTTTTCACCCTTGTGTGCGAGAATGATTTTTTCGCGTGGGACATGCCCATTCACCATCAACGCTTCGAGCAAGGGTTTGTCGAGGTTGTAGTCTTCTTCAATCACGATGTAGTCGCCAACGACACGCGCCATGATATTCACATATGCGGGACGCGCCTTTGGGTCATTTTCAATCACCACAACCGCGAAGATCAAATTCTGCTCATCGAAGATAGGAATAAACCGCGCAAGATCGGAGTTACCAGCGTATAAATCCACTTCACGACGGGTAATCTCAGTGAGCGTCGTTTGTTCTTGTACTATGTCAACCATTGCACAATGACCTCATTTTCTATATCCACTACGATTAGTTTAATCCCAGTTTCTTGCATGACAAAGATCCCAATTTCCTTGAAAACACCCTGATAAATAGGGAGTGGGATAGCAAGGTACAAAGAATGATTTATATTCTGCGCGCGTAACAGGCTTCGATAAACCAAATATTGACCAACTGCTGTATAAAGGTCATTCACTTCATTGTCAGTAAAGCATTTGACCTCAACGATGATAATTCGATTATTTGCGTTTTTCGCTTCAATATCAATAGATAACGGTGGTCGTCCTACAAGAGGTAGTCGATAAGGCTTAGGCGCTACGTTCCAACCTGCCTTTTCCAATGCGCGAACGACTTGTGGATGACAACGATCTAACGCAGGCATTATTCCCCCAATGTCAGCTAATGCACCTTGCAGACGCCGTTCTCACATACCGGCGCGCCAAACAGCTTGTTGATCTGGTAACGGTGCTTAGCGATGAAGCCGTAGACCTTGTTCCCCAGCCACGTCATACCCGGCAAATGCAGCAGCAGCCACAGCGGATAACCCAATGGCAGATCACGCATCAGGCGGCGCACACCCGCAAAACCCGGCAGCATTTGCCCGTCGTCAGTCATCACATGCATCGCACCCATCGCGGCGTTGTAATCCACCTGCGGATAACGTGCGGAGACTTGATCCCACTGCTGCACATCAAGGAATTCGACGCGGTGCAGCCAATCAAGCGCATTGACGATGCGGCGCGTTTGCTGGCAGAGCACACAGTTGCCATCGAAGATTGCGGTTGTCATCTCTAAATCCTTGTGATTTTATTCACACCTTTATGATAGCATATAATCTGTGATGAGTTTGGTCTTTAGGTTATATTGGCACTGGATTTTGACTATTAATTTGGATGCGATAAGTTATGATTGATAATTCCTCTACACCCGAGCCACAGAATTCAGTTTCGGCTCCTACTACAAAATCAGGTGGCGTAGTCTGGCGCGCTATTGCCATAGTGATCGCAATAATTGTATTTATCCCCATCGGCTCCCTGCTATGCACAGCGGGCGGCGGCTTTGCAGTGTTAAGAAGTTTCTTAGATCAATTATCACCTCCGAGTCGAGCGTCAGTGACAAGCACGCAGACGATTGTTGTGAGAATCCAACCTCTTGGACAATTGGTAAGTGTCAGCACACAGCTTGCCAAAGCCGATATTTTTGTGGGTGTTCAGCAAAGCACAGGCAACGTTTGTGGATTTTCAGCGAATCACGTTGCCCAAGGCGCTGTTGAAGCGGGAATCGATTTGACCCTCATGCGCGAGGAGGATGCAACCTATAATGCAGAAACGAATACTTATTCCCTTACAGTACCCGCCCCGCAGTTGACAAGCTGCCGTGTTGATTACATTCGCCAATATGATCGCTCAACCACATTATGTTCGGTAGATTGGGATGAAGCTCGTTTATTAGCCAACTATAACGCTTTATCTGGCTTCCGCGATGACGCTCTGGAAGGAGGGATTCTCACAGTTGCTGAGCAGCAAGCCCGCCTCGTACTCATGAGCTTCATTGAAGGCATCACGGGTGCAAATGTCGTGATTAATTTTCGGCAAGACAGCAATGCTACACTTCCAACATCATGCCAACCTGATGAGCCACTAGGGTGGCTCTATGATGAGTCAACAAATGCTTGGTCTCGGCAAAATTAGGA
>CALMZT010000511.1 GCA_937870805.1 uncultured Chloroflexota bacterium | reverse complement strand
ATCGTTCAGCGCCTCCACGACTCCCTAAAGGCGCAAAACCGCGATATTTGGGTCGATTGGGAAGATATTCCTTTCACTGCCGATTGGTGGTACGAAATCTGCTCCGGTATCGAATCGTCCGATACGCTGATCTTTGTCATCAGCCCGCATTCTATCGAATCGCCTGTCTGCAACATGGAACTGGCGCACGCCCGTCAGCATAACAAGCGCCTCGTGCCTATCGTCGCCTCACTCGTAGACCAGGACGACTCACTGGAAAAGTTATCGGCACGCGAATTAGACGACCACTTGGCAGCGATGCTCAACGGGCGTAATTTGCGCGACATCGGACACGAAAACTGGCAAGCCGTCGCCCGCCACAACTGGCTCATGTTCGATCAGGCAGAGAAGTTCGAGACCAGCTTCCCGGCGCTGGTTAACGCGATTGATCTGGATTTGGATTACGTGCGCCAGCACACACGTTTGCTTGTGCGCGCCCGCGAATGGGACAGCAAGGGACGCGACGCCAGCTATTTGCTCGTCGGCACGGACTTACAGGACGCCGAGCAGTTCATGGCGGAAGCGGTCAGCAGAAAGCCTTCGAGCACCCCGCTGCACGCCGATTACGTGCTTGCCAGCCAGCAGCACGCGCAAGCCGAACGCGCACGCGAACGTTCACTGGAACAGCGTTCGCGGCGTCGCTTGCAGTTCTTCATTGTGGCGTTGGGCGTTTTCTTTCTGTTTCTTGTGGCGACGATCCTCGTGACTCTGGAAGTGGGCAGAGGGATGATGAACGCCACGCTCGACCTAGGCACGAAGGTGCGCGCGCTTACGCTGCAAGCCGTCCCTATTCAGGGCGATACGCTTAGTGAACTCGTGGAAGAGGGCTTAAGGAATCCACAGGCAGCGCTGCGAAACCCCGCTTATCAGGGCTTGCAGGAAATGCTGACTCGCTTCCGCCGCGACCAACCCGACCTGTACGTGAGTATCATAGGGATCAACCCCGCTGATGGCACAGTTGTCCCTGTCGTGACCAATGTTTTATATGACCATTATGGCTTGGCAGGATACGAATCTTTTCGTTCCACAAATTTGAATTGGAGCAACCTCAGCATTGATATTCCCCAGACATTTTTTGTCGACACTGAGTATGGTCCCTATCTGCCCGGACAAATGCCCATCACTGACTCATCCGGGAATGTTGTTGGGCTGGGGCTGGTGGAGTTTACGGCAGACCGTTATTTTGGTCTGACACAGAATTTCGCAACGTTTTCGCTTGTCCTGATCGTTGCTGGCGCGCTTATCGTCATTGCTGCCATTGGCTTTGCCTTTTACCGTATCGGACGCCGCCTGCTGCTCAAACGCCGCATCGTCCCGCGACGGAAACCCGCATGATTGTTTACACTGACTCACTTGAAGGCATCACCTCTGACAAACTGCGCGGCTTTTTTCGTGGGTTGGGGTAATCCACCGTCGCCAGAAACGCATCTGCGCATCCTGCAAGGCAGCTATCGTTTTGTGCTGGCGATAGATGATGAAACGGGCAATGTCGTTAGCTTTATCAGCGCCATCAGTGACGGTGTGCTGGCGGCGTTCATTCCCAATCTCGAAGTGCTGCCCGCGTACAAAGGCAACGGTATCGACAGCGAACTCGTCCGTCGGATGCTGGACAGCCTCAAGCATCTGTATTCGATTGACTTGATCTGCGATGAAGACGTGCAGCCATTTTATGAGCGTTTGGGGATGTGGCGCTACAGCGGCATGGTTTATCGTAACTATGACAGGACGATTGCATCAAAATCGCGAATTGGGTCAAGGAAGGTCAGAAACGTCATTGTAGGGGCGAACCTGTGTGTTCGCCCGCTGCTCAGCCCTGTACGCTTGTCCCGACAAAGATGTTGTGAACCCTCATAGCCTTTTCATTAAATTTCATGCAATCGCCCTATAACTATGATCGGCAGTCAGGAGCGTAAAACGAAGTCTGCTATAATGGCTTCAAAACCGCCTTGTGAGAGGCATTTTACATGCGTGAAAATCCATATCCAGGTCTCAACGCTCACCTCAACAGCCTGCTGCAAACGCCGGGAACTGAAGATCAGCCGTCTATTTGGCACAGTTTTCACACGCTGCATATCGCACACATTGCCGAGGCTTTAAACGCTCAGCTTCCCGATCATTATATAGCTTTTAGCGAACAATCCTTGCAGAAACGCACTTCAGATGATGATTTCGGCACGATAGAAGTGCAGCGCCCGCAGCCTGACGTGACCGTTTTTCAGCAGGGGACAGGCGTGGTAGTAGCAGTGGCAGTCGCCCTTGAACCTACATGGCAGGCGCGCATTGCTGACGTATTAGAGCCTGTAAAACAGCCGCGCGCTGTCATCATCCGTGAACTCCTGCCACAGGGCAAATTAGGGCGTATCGTGACCCGTATTGAACTGCTTTCCCCGTCCAACAAGCCGTTCCATCGCCACTATCCCGCGTATGAAGCCCGACGTATGGAAGCCATCGACAGCGATGTGCCATTGATCGAAATCGACTATTTGCATGAGTCGCGTTCGGTGCTGTTGCAACTGCCAATCTATCCTTCACACCCCGATGCACATCCGTACTCAATCATCGTGAGTGACCCGCGCCCTAATTGGACGGAGGGCAAGATCTCTGTGTATGCGTTTGGTGTTGGTGAGCCGATGGCACGCTTTCCCGTACCTTTGGCGAATGATGAACGCCTCGTGTTTGACTTGACCCCTGTTTATCAACATACGTTTCTTGCCGGACGTTGGGGCAATCTCTTGAATTACACCACAGCGCCAGAACGCTTTGACATTTATAGTCCAACAGACCAGGAACGCATTCGCGCCCTCATGACAAAAAGCGCTTGAGTTCCCATCTCCACATATCCCAAATCTGCCATATGTGATTCGACTCATCACCCCTGTTTGGGATAAACCACATTTCCCAATCGCCCTGCCCTATCATGACTTGCGAGGCGAGTCATGCGTTGTTATACTAGGAATTCACCAATGAATTCTTAGGAGAAATGCCTTATGCCCTACGCCTATCGCAGCTCAGAACAGACCAAGGAAGCCGTCTTAAAAGTGCTTTCCGACAGCGATAGACCTCTGACTCGCAAAGAGATTTCCGATGCAATTGATCGCGTCAAAGGCAAACAAATTGTGCGCGTGATTGAGGAATGTGTAGAGCAGGGGTTGATACAGCGCATCGTCGTCAAGCTCTACAATCATCTCGATGCATATGCTTATTACGTCGCAAAAGGGCAGGGGGTAGGCAAGTGATTACCTTTAGTTTAATCAACGAAAAAGGCGGCATTGGCAAAACCACGCTGGCGACTCACATCGCGGCAGGCTTGGCGATTCGCGGTTATCGCGTCATTTTGATCGATGCTGATCCACAGGGACACGCCACATTTTCGCTTGGCTTGGATAAGCGCCCCGGCTTATATGATTTGCTGGTGCGCGATGCGGCATTCAAAGATGTGCTGCTTGTGCCGTCTATTCAAAGTTTCACCATCGAGCCACCGAAGGGACGCCTGTTTGTCCTGCCCTCGAACACTGAAACGCGCGCCATTCCAAACCAGATCGAAGATGTCACGCTGCTGGTGAATCGCCTGCAAGAGCTGAGCAGCGTGATCGACGCGGTGATCTTTGACACCCCGCCGACGCCTTCGCTGCTGCACTCGTCGATCTATTTAGCGACAGACGCCATCATTTACCCAACGACGTGCGAAATGCTCTCCTTCGATGGCTTGCAGGAGAGCATCAACCGCAGCAAAAAATTCCAGATCATGCGCCAGGAGATGAGCCGCCGCGCCACCGAAGTGTTTGGCATTGTACCGACGATGTATCAGAACAGCACGGCACTGCACAAACAGAATCTTGAGGCATTGCAAGCACAGTTTGCCGGAAAAGTGTGGTCACCGCTGACGCTGCGCACGTTATGGCGTGAGGCATCCCAGCATCGCTGCATGGTCTTTGCCTTAGCGCCTACGAGCAAAGCTGCCGACGAAGCCTGGGAACTGGTGAACCGGGTAGAACAAGGGATGCAGGCATGGCAAAGAAAAAGCTAGGCAACCCCTTCACTGGCGAGGGCATGGGAACAGTAGATACGTCATTTGAAGCGGCTGACGCGATGCTCTACGGCGAAATCGCCAAAGTCGATGAAGGACGCCAGATCGCCAAGCCCATCAACATCTTCGACATCATGCCCGACCCCACACAGCCGCGCCGCGCGATTCCCTCTACCGTGCGCGCGCAGTGGGATGGCAACCCTCACTCGATGGGCAATCTGTTCAACATCTGGTTGGACATGGCGCAGGAGGAAAAACATTCCGCGCTGGACATTGCTGCGTGGCTGGAAGGCGTTGCTGAAGATGAGGAAACCAGCGACGAGAACTCACATGTCAGTGAATCATCACCAGGGGCATTGGAAGCCGCGCTGCTGCAAATCGTGGAACTCGCCGCGAGTATCAAACGTGACGGCTTGACCAACCCCATCACGATTGTGCAAGGCGACGACCATTATTTGCTTGAAACAGGGGAACGTCGCTGGCTGGCGTATCATTTGCTGTATGCCAACTATCGTGATGAGAAGTGGACGAAAATCCCTGCGCGTGTAGTTGAGCAGTTCAATGTGTGGCGGCAGGCGACGGAAAACACCGCGCGCGCCGATCTCAACGCCATTGGCAAAGCACGCCAGTTCGCGATCCTCATGATGGACTTGTGGATGCGAGAGCCTGACGCGCCCGTACAGTTTCGCCCCTTAGAAGCGTTCCCATCAGAACGTGCCTTTTACGCGCAAGTAGCAGATTTACGTGTGCCGCGTGGTAAAGGAGGACTTCTCTTGGTAGCGATAGGGGCAAAAAATCGCAATGCCTTTATGCGGCGTCGCATGTTGTTATCTCTACCTGAACAAGTGTGGCGAATTGCTGACGATCATAATCTGCCTGAAGATAGCCTGCTGAAATTGGTGCATATGTCGGATGACGATGCATTTGCAGAAGTACGTCGAATGGCGAGAAATGTCACGACTCGTGACATGTCTATCACCAAAGTATCTCCAGAAGAAAAATTATCACTTACAAGCCCACTGCTTTCTAAACAGCATAGGCAAAATTTAAATCGTGTATGGAAACTTGCAGACCGCGCCGCGCATGGCGTTACTGACTTCAGCGACAAAGAACTTCAATCGCTGGCAAAACTGCGACGCTGGTTGGATGAGGTCGAAAACATGATCCAGTCGCGGCGGCAAGGCAAAAAGTAGAACCTATTTCAAAATTCACTTTCGTAGGGGACGACCAACGTGTCGTCCCACATAAGAAACGAATTTTGAAATGACTTGTAGAATTGTCACGGCTCGTGACATTTCAGCAAACAAAGGGCGAGTCACCTGACCCGCCCATCAACCTTTTCGAGTCGAAAAGATTTACGCCTCTTCACCCCGATACTCCGCAATCACTTCGATCTTCCCAACAATGTTGTGGTTAAACTCCTCAAACTCCTCAGCCGGAATCCAATACTCCTGATGCATCCCGCCGCCTACCGTTTGCACGGGATAGCGTTGCAGATACTCGGCGCGCACATGAAAGCGCGTCACATAGCCGACCTTTGGCGTGTTGTGTTTGGCGTTCCAATCGCGCGCGATTTGCACGGCGTAGGCTTCATTGAGAACGGGGTAAAAGATCGGCTGCTCAAGCAGGCGCGGCGGGAATGCTTTACTCCCACTTTCACGGATTAAATCGAGTTCTTGTTGCCCCACAGGACGATAGAGGACTACAACGTCTTCAGCCATAGATCGCCTCACATTACAGTTTGTTCATCTCTACCATTTTGCAGTGTTTATCTGCCTCAGAAACCTTCGCTGTGGTGGACGCTGGCAGTTCAAAACTGCCCGCTATATGCGCTCGAAACCCGTGAACGGGTTGGGTGCTGCGATTTTTCAACCTCTTGAGAGGTTTACCAATTTTCGGCTAGCTCTGGGTTTTGAACCCAGAGCGGTAAACTGCGTAAGGTGAGTTTATCAATCTTTCCGAGTCGGAAAGATTTTCGTGTGCTTCCTACTGATAACTGTCAACTGAAAACTTCTCCTATCGCGGCGCGCTCGTCAGCAGTGAGATGCTGGCGATAAACAGCAGCACTACCATCAGCCATTCAAAGACTTTGGGGTTTACCCGCTGCACCGTCTGCCGTCCCATCCACACGCCGAACGGAATGATCGGTATTGCCCACGCAATGCTCAGCAGTTGCTGCAAATCAATCGTCCCTGCCAGCAGGAAGCCCGGCAGTTTCACGGCGTTGACGATGGCGAAAAACAACGTCGTCGTGCCCATAAAGGTGATCGGGTCGAGCTTTTGCAGCAGCATGTAAGCGGTGAACGGTGGCGCGCCCACATTGGCGACTGCCGCGCCAAACCCCGATGCCCAGCCCACAAAATAGGCGTGCCAATCGTGCGGCGTATAAGCCATCGACTTGAGTGAATCACTTGCCAGCTTATACACTACAGCAATCAGCGTAAACAAGCCCAACAATCGCCGCAGCGCCAGATCATCCAGATTTGCCAGCACCCACGTTCCCATCACAATCCCGATCAGCGAAATGGGCAGCAGCAAGCGGATGTACTTCATATCCCATTTGCGCCAATAAGCCCGCAGCGCAAATGCGTCCGCGACCATCAGCAGCGGCAGCGTAATCCCCACCGCCTGCGGCACAGGCATGATCTGGCTGAGCAGTGGGGCAATCAGCGTCACAGGCACAGGACCGCCCAGCCCGCCCTTCGACAAGCCGATCAGCAGCGTGGCAAGCACCATCAGCAAAATCGTATCAAGTGTCATCATCAGTTCAAAGATGAAGGATAATAGGCAAAAGAGGCTTCACTCCAATAGGCAAAACCCTAACTCTAAACCAACGCTGCTGTCAAAAAATTGGTCTCAGACCATTACGGGCTGTGTTCCTGGGGCTATCATTGGGGAGCATTGGTATCAGCATAAGCCTTAACGAATACGGTTTTGGCGTACACTCATCATCCTTAAACCGACAATCGTAGGGGACGACCAACGTGTCGTCCCGCTTGGGATATTAATTAAGGTCTAGCTTGATGTGTATGCAATCATTGGCGCACGCCGATACATCCCAGCAGAATCGGTAAGTATCTACGTCATCATCGCTTCAAAGGTTGACACAGCATTTAATTCTTGGCTCTTGGGTAGAAGTAGTGCTGTTTCTCTTTGAACAAGGGGATTAATCCCCTTGTTCGCACTTACCCATGAGCCTTATTCTGACCACTTCAAAAAGGATGAGCCTGATGCCCTTACAAATCCCGGATTCACATAAAGACCTTGTGGATGGACCTATTTACGTCATCTTGACGACCCTGATGCCCGATGGACAGCCACAGTCCAGCGTGGTCTGGTGGGACAGAGAAGGCGATTACGTGCGTGTCAACACAGCGCGCGGACGCCAGAAAGACAAAAATATGCGCCGTGATCCCAAAGTCACGATTGCCGCCGTTGACCCCAAAGACCCCTTTCGCTGGCTGGAAGTACGCGGCACAGTTGAAGAAATCACGGAGGAAGGCGGTGTCGAGCATATTGAAGCGCTGTCACAGAAATATAGGGGCAGAGAATACTACAGCGGACCTGCGGGCGAAGAACGGCGTAAACAGGAAACGCGCGTGAAGGTCAAAATTCGCCCGACGAGAATTGTGGCATATCCAACCAGATAAAGTCATCAATGGGGTAGGCATTACAAGAGTAGGCTTTTAATTCTAAGCTCAACCATCCCGAAAATACTCTTGATATTAGCCTATTTTCATGCTCAACATCTTGTCACGCGAACGCCGTTCCCCCTCTCCTTAGCCACAAAATTCGTCTCACAGCCAGGTTCCAGCGAGGGAGAGGGGGCTAGGGGGTGAGGTCAATGTCGAGGTATTCACGGCGACTGCACCAGCGGTTGACCCGTTCGCACGGCTTCGATGACTTGCAGGATAGCGTCAATCGCCGCCTGTGCATGTTCACGATTGTGTACCAGAGAATTAGGGGTTGCGCCCTCTACAACGCGATACACGCTGTTCGTTGAAAGATTCACGAGTTCTTGCTGCAACTCTCGTAGTATCTGATCGTCGGGCGTAGCCGCAGCATCCACCTCGCCTGTCGTCAGGACCACCAGCGGCAAATCTCCAAAGCTGGTGATCTCGCGTGCCGGAGCGAGAATTTCAGGGAAAGTGTTATCCAGAATCAGCGCGGCATTCGCAAACCGCGTCGTGGCAAAGTAAGCGCGCATTTCCGCTTGTTGGCGCTCTGGTAAATCCGTATCAATGGGCACAAATTCGATGAAGCGCAGGACGCTAAACGTAGCTGCAATAGGACCAGCTTCTAAGAACACTCTGTCCATACCCGCGCCTTCCCGCAGACCACGCCGCTGCCAGGCGTCGGGGTGCGTAGCATCAATTTGCACCAGTCCCACGACCTCATCAGGATACTGCTGTGCATAAACGCGCGCATATAAACCGCCGAGTGAATGCCCGGCAAGAATATAAGGACCCTCAATCCCTGCAAGGTCAAGCAGGATGTGAAGTTCTGTGCTGTTGAGCACGGAGCCATATCCGACAAGGCTGAGATCACTCCAGCCGTAACCCGCGCGATCATAGGCACAGACACGAGTCACTTGTGCAATCTCTGGCTGCACCCACGCCCAACTGCTCGACGTTAAGCTGCCACCCGCTTCCAGAATCACAGTAGGGCTGCCTTCCCCCACGCAGTAAAGATGCATATTATAGTCGCCAACATCCACTATTTGACCCGGAGGCGGGTAAGCGGATAAATCGCTCTCAGTGGCAACGACTTGATAAACGACACCACACATCCCAAGCATGAACACAAAGCCAATGAGTGCCGCCCCCCCACGAGTAATCCAGAATAAGCATCCACGCTTGTGTCGCGCGGGTTTTGCTGGCACGTTGCCTTCGGTTGCCGATTCGACTACGCTCATATGCCCCCTGGCTCATGTGTTCGGTGTCAGATTTTCATCGCTTGTACGCTAGCCTAACGCTTGGAGTATATTCGTAACTCACCTTACGCAGTGTACCGCTCCAGGTGTATATGCTCTTTAATCAAATAGGATAGAGTACCGCATTCGTAGGGGCGCACCTGCGTGTGCGCCCGACAAAGGTAGACGTCCTTCCTTTACTCCGTCTCTAATCGTCCAACCCGTTCACGGGTTTCCAATGC
>CALMZT010000510.1 GCA_937870805.1 uncultured Chloroflexota bacterium | reverse complement strand
CAAACAGCGCCACACGGCGCACAGGGGCAAGCGGAAGCGTCGGGTCTGGCGGTTTTAGCGTGAACTCCTCGCCAAAAACCCGCTCAATGTCCCCCGGATTGAAGTGGGTGAAATTCTCAAATAGTCGATGAACGCCCATGACGCCCCTTCAACACCCGTTTGTCCCGTTGTAATCGCCGCGCGCAGCTCTGTGGCGCTGTGCCCTTTGAAGCGTGTCACACCGCAACCAATGCCGCCCAACGTATGCGCATCGCTGTTGCCGACGACAGGTAATCCCGCTTTGGCACAGATTCTGGCTGCCAGTCGATTGCTGCGCGGTGTAATGACGCCTGCGTTATACAATTCCAGCGCATCAATCTCTGCATCAATTAACACTTGTGGATTGCGCAGGTGACGCCAAACGTTGCGACCTGCAATCAGCACTTCACCGGGATGCGCGAGAATTGCCATGCCGCCTTGTTCATGGATTGCCGCTGTAGTCTCGGCAAGCGACATGCGCTTGGGAATGGGCTGCGTGACCCACAGCGCCAGCATATGCCCCTCGCGTGTCGTCACTTCCACGCCCGGCACTATGTCAAATGGATAACGTTCGCGCTGCTCATAAGCCCACAGGCTGGCATCCAGCACGTCATGATCGGTAATGGCGATCACGTCCAAATCTGTTTTACGTGCCACGTAGTCCAAAAGTTGCTGGGCGTTGGGTAAGCCATCGCTGGCTTTGGTGTGCATATGCAAGTCGGCAACTCCGAGTCGTTCGGTCAAAGATATTCGCTCCTTAGGTGGTGAACATTCATCACTCTAGAATAAAGGTGCTACATCAAGAGAATTTAAAGGGGTGTTTATCACGTAATGTTTGTTACATAAAGACATTACAGCAAGTTACATTTTGCTGCAAGTGGAAGGCTGTTTGCGTGCTGCAAAACGCGGTCTCCGACCCATCTCAAAATATCTACCTTTTCACCATAACATAAAAGCGTGCGAAATTGAGTTTAGATTGTGAGCTTAATTCCGAGTGTAAGGAACGCAGGTGTTCAACGATAATTTGCAGTACAATCCCTCTATATGATTCGCTTCATTCGTCGCAACGGACTCATCCTTCCCTTACTCCTGCTGCTTCTGGCGCTGGTTGCCGGGCTGGTGTACATCGCGGGCACGCTGGGCACGCTCGACAACAGTGTCCGTGTCTATCCTGTTTCCGTGACGTTGACGCCGCCTGTGTTCGGCACCCCTGTCGCGCTGCTGTCGCAGGTTGATCCAGCGGTCATTCAATATCTTGATAATTCACAATCGGGCAGCGGCGTTGCGCCTCTTGACGACGAGATTGCGCCCGTTGGGGCGTATCTACCGCAAAGTGGCAACACGCAGTTCCAGTTACCGCAAGCCACAGCCTTGCCGACGCTTTTGCCTTATCCCACTTCGCCGCCGCTGCCTGTGCCGCAGTTGGGTGAATTCGTGCCAACGGTTGACCCATCGCAAGCACAGCAGCAGGGGATTACTTCGTATGGCGGCTTGGACTGTGCGCCTGCGGGTTTGCCTATTGATGGCTCCATCCTGACGCAGCGTTTTCACGCTTATCACGGCGCTGTCGACCTGGGCGTAGCGTTGGGAACGCCGATACGCGCCACGCACAGCGGCACCGTGGTGTTTGCCCAATGGAGTGAGATAGGCTACGGCTATCTCATCATTATTCAGAATGGACAATTCATTACCTATTACGCACATCAGACGTCGTTTAATGTGATACAGGGGCAAACCGTTGGGCGTGGCAGTCTTATCGGCTGGAGCGGCAGCACAGGCAACAGCAGTGGTCCGCATGTGCATTACGAGATACGCATTGATGATGTGCCGGTTGATCCGCTGACCTTTGAGGCGCGCGGTTATCCGACGTGCTAAAGAGTAATGTGAGACTTATCGTTCGTGAAAACGCAGTCAGATGGGTGCGATGATGCCTGCTTTAAATACCAATATCCTCATTTTCAATCCACATATTGTTACGCGCCAGCTCATGCTTGGCGAAGAACCGGTCATATTCCGTTTGCTGCATTCCGGTGATGGCGAGCTGTTGGGACGTTACTTCGAGAGTCTGTCCGACGAAACGCGCCGCCGCTACGGTCCGCATCCACTGACGGCAGAGGAAGCGCAAAATCTGTGTGACAACCTCAACTATCACGACACGCTGCGTTTTGTGGCTTTTAAACCCGGCACTGCGCCAGAGATCATCGCCTACTTCATTTTGCAGTTGGGCATCACTGAGCACGAAATGGCGCGTTATGCTTCGTATGGCATTGAACTCGATACAAGCCTCGACTGTACGTTCGCGCCGTCAGTCTCAGATGCTTATCAGGATCGTGGCTTGGGCAGTTTGTTGATGCGACCCATGATCGACAGCGCGCGGCGTTTGGGCAAGCGTGCGATTGTGCTAATGGGCGGCACACAGGCGACCAACGAGCGCGCGATACATTTTTACGAGAAGTTTGACTTTCGGCGCGTCGGCGGTTTTCGCACCGATGTCGATAACTACGACATGATTTTGTATCTCACGTAGTAGCCTATCTAATGGAGAAATCAATTAGACTGCGAACAATGGGCTTAAGCCCATTGTTGAGGTAAATCATTCGTGTTCGTTTT
>CALMZT010000509.1 GCA_937870805.1 uncultured Chloroflexota bacterium | reverse complement strand
ACCCGATTCCAATTTATATTCCCCCACAAACACTAAATTTTCATCCTCATCAAGGTTGTGGTTTCGCAAGGCACGCTGATAGCCGACGATACGCTGTTGACTCGTCGCAATCGTCGTCGGACCCGTAAGAATGGCAATCCGTCGATGTCCCAAGCCGATGAGATAGCTCACCAGTTGAAACGCTCCATCTTCCGAGTCGCTGCGCACGACATCGACATCCGGCAGCGGGCGATCCAGCACGACGACAGGCACATTGCGCTTTTTAATCCGCTGCACGACGTTGGGGTCGCTGCTGATCGGCACGATGAGAAAGCCGTCGGTTTGGCGCTGGAGCAGTAGGTTCACGTAGCTCTCTAATTTATCCTGTCGTTCGTCGCTGTTGCCTAAGATCACGCTCAAGCCGTGTTCGCTGCTGGCATCTTCGACGCCGCGCGTGACGGTAGTCCAGAAAGGATTGGTGATGTCGGAAACAATCAACGCAATCGTGTTGGTTTTCTTGAAGCGCAAACTGCGCGAAATACTATTCGGGATATATTGCAGTTCTTCAATGGCTGCTTCGACGCGCGCGCGGGTATCCTCGCTGATATAGCCCACGTTGTTCAGAACCCGCGAGACAGTAATTGGGGCGACGCGCGCACGTTTAGCGACATCACGAATAGTTGCCATCAGTTAAATCCTTAAAAAATCTAGCAAAATTTGCAGCACATAAGCCATAAAGATATAATGATGTTTCTATGGTACCGGTACCATGTTCAGAAAACAAATTCCGGTTGAGCAAAGGAGGGCAACGCTGTTCAATTTCCGAAAAGCCTTAAACATTACATCTTTTGATCTAATAGGAGACCAGGAATGAAAAAGACAACAAGTTTCATCGTCCTAATGATTGTTTTGCTTCTGACATTACAAGGTGTCGCTGCCCAGGATCAGTATGCGGGCATCACCATCGACATTCTTACCTTCACAGGTCCTCAAATCGCCGAACCGCTGCAACGCCGCGCGCCCGATTTCGCCGCAGCGACAGGCGCAACGGTCAATGTCGTGACTGTGCCATTCGCTGACCTCTATCAGACTATCCTCACCGATCAGGCAACAGGCACGAACAGCTACGAAGGCTTCGTGTTCGCGCCGCAGTGGATGGTCGATTTCGTGGGTCCCGGCTATCTGACCGATTTGACCGATTGGGTCAACGCTGATGAAGCGCTTGAATGGGAGGACATTGCCCCATTCTACCGCGATTTCAGCGCAACTTTTAACGGCAGCGTCTACACGATCCCCCTCGATGGTGACTTCCATATGGTTTACTACCGCACCGACGTGCTGGAAGAACTGGGCATGGAACCGCCGCGCACATGGGATGACTATCTGGCAATTGCTGCTGCTGCGAACGGCATGGATATGAACGGCGATGGCAACCCGGACTACGGTTCATGCATCAGCAAGAAGCGTAATGCGCAAGCCTTCTGGTGGATTATTTCCATCGCAGGCGGCGGTCTGCAAACCCAAGGCACATCGCAGGGCGCATTCTTTGATACGGAAACCTTTGAACCGCTGGTCAACAATCCGGTCTTCGTGCGCGCGCTGGAAATCTACCAGGAAACCAGCAACTACGGTCCGCCCGATGAACTCATTCTCGATGTCGGTGACACGCGCGGTCTGTGGACTGCGGGTCGCTGCGCGCTGACGCTGGATTGGGGCGATATTGGTTCACTGGCAGTGGCTCCTGATTCGCAGGTCAACGGTTTGACAGGCGCTGTCATCACACCCGGTTGGACGAGCGTCCTTGACCGTGCAACCAACGAAATGGTGGCTTGCGACGAAACGACCTGCCCATTGGCAGTAGATGGCGTGAACTATGCACCGTTCGCTTCCTTCGGTGGGTGGTCGGGCGGTGTAAGCGCAGCCGCTGCGCCTGAGGTGCAAGAAGCAACTTTTGCGTTCTTCGCCTATATGAGTGCTCCTGCTCAAGCGAATGTCGATGTCACGATTGGGGCGACAGGCTTCAACCCGTATCGCACATCACAGTTCGAGGAACTGCAACCCTGGCTGGATGCAGGCTTCAGTGAAGAATCAGCCCAGAATTATCTCGGCGCGATTCAACAAAGCCTCAACAGCCCGAACATGATCCTTGACCTGCGCATCCCGCAGAACCAGCGCTACGAACAGCGTGTTCTTGACCTGTATCTGAGCGAATTCCTTGCGGGTGTGTACAGTGCAGAGGAAACGGCTGCTGCTATCGCCGATGAATGGAACGCGATCAGTGATGAACTGGGACGCGATACACAACAGGCAGCGTATCTCGGTTCGCTAGGTGTCGAGCGTTAATGCCCATCGAATTCTGAGTTAGATCGTAGAGAAACCCGTCGCAGCCCCGCTCCGGCGGGTTTCTTCCCATATAGCTTCCTGAGTTTTCTGGAGAATCCGTTATGGTCGCAACGCCTGAACCGCTTGCCGCACCTTCCGCTGCACGACAGCGTTTTCAAGACTCCGTTGCGGGTTGGCTGGATACCTCGTCCAGGATGGTGTTTTTGCTGCCTGCTCTGCTGGTCGTACTGCTGCTCTCAGTCTTTCCCCTGATTGCCTCGGTGTTTGTTGCCTTCAATCGCGTTGCTCTGGTCCCCGGCGGCTTTCAGTTCACCTTCGTCGGGCTGGACAATTTTCGCAAACTGCTCGTCGGCAGTGAGTCCCGCTACTTCATCGGCAGGTTCGGCGATGCGTCGTGGATCAATATCCTTCTCGGAATTGCCTTCGTCGTTTTGATGCTGTACCTGCTTTATCAGTACATCCGCAGCCCGCGCTTGCAAATCTTCGGGCTGGTAATGCGCCTGATCACTATAACGCTTGCCGTGACATTATTCGGCATTGTCATTTTCACGCTTGGGGATCGGGGTATTCCTGGCACGCTGGTCGTCACGCTGATTTTCGTGTTCGCTGGCGTCGGTTTTCAATACGCGCTCGGCTTGGGCTTGGCGCTGCTGGTCACACAGGAACTCAAAGGAAAGCGTTTCTTTCGGGTCGTCTTTCTGCTGCCGATGATGATTACACCCGTTGGCGTCGCCTTCCTGTTCCGTATGATGGTCGATACCGTCAAAGGACCTTTTTCGCCTGTATGGTCACTGCTGGGGTTGGCAAATTTTTCATGGGCAGATACCCCCTCCGGCGCACGCGCTGCCGTCCTTGTCGGTGACATCTGGCAGTGGACACCCTTCATGTTCATCATTTTGCTGGCGGCACTCGAAGGAATTTCACGCGAGCAGGTTGAAGCCGCGCTAGTCGATGGCGCGCGTCGAGTACAGTTGTTCCGCTATATCATCCTGCCCGAAATTGTTCCGGTCAGCATCACCGTGATTCTCATTCGCATGATTGAGGCGTTCAAAATCATCGACATGCCTAACGTGCTCACAGGGGGCGGTCCCGGCACAGCAACCGAATCGATGACACTCTACTCGTACATTGCGTGGCGCTCACAGGATTACGGCTTATCGGCGGCAAGCGCCTATGTGCTGTTGTTCGTCGTGACGTTTATGGCGATGGTCATTGTGAATATTATCCGTCCACGTTTATCGGGGCGCTTATAAAGATGAAACTCTTTAAATCTAATCCTTTTCAGGTTTCGCCGGGTTGGGCATTCGTTTCTTATCTCATTCTGGGGATTTGGACGTTTATCGTCCTGTTCCCGTTTTACTGGCTGGCAGTTACCGCGTTTAAACAACCCAATGATGTCAACGCAGGACCCACCTATATTCCGTTCGTCGATTACCAGCCATCAATGCGCGCTTTTGACGAACTCTTAGGGACGAACAGCGGCGTCTTCGTGACCCGCCCTTACGGCAACACAGTGGTCGTGGGTATCACAAGCGCGGTATTGGCGCTGGTTTTGGGAGCGATGGCGGCTTATGGTTTGATTCGCTTCGATTACAAACCCAAGCCCGGGCTGATTGTGACTTTCGCCGTGTGCGTTGGGCTGATGATCGTCGGCACGAACCTGGGAATACCCTGGCAGGTTGCCGTCGCCGTCGGACTTGCCATCTTCCTGCTGCTGGCACAAACGATTGGCAGGCGTTTCAAAGGCTCAATGAGCAACAATGATATTTTCTTCTGGTTGGTGTCGCAGCGTATGCTGCCACCTGTCGCCGTCATCATCCCGATTTACATCATCTTCCAACGACTTGGCTTGCTCAACACGCACCTGGCACTCATCATCACCTATACTGCCATGAATATCCCGATTGTCATCTGGTTCCTGCGTGATTACTTCTCTGGTATCCCTGTTGAACTGGAAGAAAGCGCTTTTATCGACGGGGCATCCCGCTATCAGGTGTTGTGGAGTATCGTGCTGCCATTAGCGGTACCTGGTCTGATTGCCACCTTCCTGATTGTGCTGGTGTTTACATGGAACGAATACACGCTGGGCTTGTTCCTCTCCGGCGCAGATACGCAGACCATGCCGCCGTTCGTCTCAGCACAGAATGCGACGCGCGGTCCGCAGTGGTGGAATATCTCGGTGCTGGTGCTGCTGATGGTTGCGCCACTGTTTGTGCTGTCGGTTGTGCTGGAACGTTTCATCGCGCGCGGTTTGCTGATCGGCGCGGTAAAGGGTTAGCCAGCAATGAGCAATGAGCAACGAGCAATGAGCAATGAGCAATGAGTTAAAAGTAGAAAGTGATGAGTCAACAGTTATCAGTTGACATTATTCCAGTTCCTCTATCCTTTACAGATAACTGAAAACTGAAAACTGAAAACCAAAGGCTACCGAATGAAAATTACTGATGTGATCGCGCGCGACATCCGTTTCCCCACATCGCGCAGCCTTGACGGCTCAGACGCCATGAACGCCGACCCGGACTATTCTGCGGCATACGTCGTCCTGAAGACGGACGGCGGACTCGAAGGGCACGGGCTGACGTTTACCATTGGGCGCGGCAACGAATTGTGCGTGGCGGCGATCAACGCCCTTGCGCCGATGGTGCGCGGCAAAACGCTGGAGTCCTTCACCGAAAACATGGGCGCATTCTGGCGCATGATGACCGGCGACTCGCAGTTGCGTTGGGTCGGTCCCGAAAAAGGCGTCATCCACCTTGCCACCGCAGCCGTCGTCAACGCCGTGTGGGACTTGTGGGCGAAGGCAGAAGGCAAGCCGTTGTGGAGACTACTGGTCACGATGGCGCCGGAAGAACTCGTGCGCTGTATCGACTTCCGCTACATCACCGACGCGCTCACGCCCGACGAAGCCGTAGAGATTTTGCGCGAAAACTACACCACGAAGGCGCTGCGTGAAAGCGAAATGCTGCGCAATGGCTATCCTGCGTACACCACATCGGCGGGCTGGCTGGGCTACAGCGACGAGAAAATCCGCCGTTTATGCCGCGAAGCGCTGGAACAAGGCTGGACACACTTCAAAATCAAAGTTGGACGTGACATCGAAGATGACGTGCGCCGCTGCACCATTATCCGCGAGGAAATTGGCGACAGCCGTTATCTGATGGTCGATGCCAATCAGTATTGGGATGTCGATCAGGCGATTGAGCATATGAAGCATCTCGCGCCCTTTAATCCCTGGTGGATTGAAGAACCCACCAGCCCCGACGACGTGCTGGGACATGCGCGCATCGCTCAGGAAATCGCGCCGATCAAAGTGGCGACGGGCGAACACTGTCACAACCGCGTGATTTTCAAGCAGTTGATGCAGGCGAACGCTATTCACTTCTGCCAGATTGATAGCTGCCGTCTCGGCGGCGTGAACGAAATCCTGTCGGTGTATCTGATGGCGAAGAAGTTCGGTATTCCAGTGTGTCCGCACGCGGGCGGCGTTGGGCTGTGCGAGTATGTACAGCATTTGCAAATCTGGGATTACATCTGCGTCAGCACTTCAACGAAAGATCGCGTCATCGAATACGTCGATCATTTGCACGAACATTTCTTTGATCCCGTCGTCATCAGGAACGGACACTACATGCCACCGCAGATGCCGGGTTACAGCATCACGATGAAGCCCGAAAGCCTCGACACTTACGAGTATCCGAACGGCACGGCGTGGCAGCCAGCAACGAATGAACAACGATCATTGCGGCATGAGTAACGAGTCGTCAGTCACTTCTTGCCTTTGATTGATAACTAAAAACGAATAACGAACAACCAACAACCAACAACTATGAACCTAATCGACAGTCACATTCACTTTTGGGATCCAAAACATCTGCGCTACACGTGGCTTGATGACTTACCCACACTAAACAAGCCGTTTTTGCCAGAACACCTCCCCACCAGCGGCGATGACTGGACGATGGAGAAACTGGTGTTTGTGCAGTGTGATTGTCTGGCAGAGCAAGGGCTGGACGAAGCACGATGGGTTTCTTCGCTGGCAGAAGGTGACAAGCGCGTTCAGGGCATTGTTGCCTTCGCGCCGCTGGAAGTGGAAGACGCGCGTTCCTATTTGCAAAGTCTGAAGGATTTGCCGCTGGTCAAAGGCGTGCGCCGCCTGATTCAATCCGAGCCGCTGGGCTTTTCGACGCAGCCGCAGTTTGTACGCAACGTGCAGATGCTTGGCGAGTTTGGCTACAGCTTCGACATTTGTATCCGCCATTACCAGATGAATGACGTGATCGAACTCGTGCGCCAGTGTCCCGATATAGCCTTTGTGCTCGATCACATTGGCAAGCCGGACATCAAAAACGGCGTGCTTGACCCCTGGCGCGACCAGATCAGAACGCTGGCATCGTTCTCCAACGTGATGTGTAAAATCTCTGGACTGGTGACGGAAGCCGATACGCAAAACTGGACGCCCGCCGATTTGCAGCCGTATATCGACCACACGCTGGAGGTGTTCGGCATTGACCGCCTGATGTACGGCGGTGACTGGTCCGTCGTGGAGCTTGCTTCGACCTATGAGCGCTGGATAGAAACCGCAATGGCAGCGGCGGCTTCGCTCTCTGACGCGGAGAAACACAAACTGTTTTACGAAAACGCCCGCAAGTTTTATCGACTGTAGAAATTCGTAGGGGCGAACCTATGTGTTCTCAGGCATCAAAATAACGCTTAATGCTTCCCGCAGCGGGTTCAAAACCCGCCGCTAGACAACATTTGGAAACCTCTGAAGAGGTTGGCT
>CALMZT010000508.1 GCA_937870805.1 uncultured Chloroflexota bacterium | reverse complement strand
GGTGTCGATCAACTGCTGAATCGCGTCCGTAATTTCCAGTTCGTTGCGCTTCGAGGGTTTGATCTGTGAAATAGCGGTAAAAATTGAATTGCGGAATAAGTAGACACCTGCGATTGCGAGATTAGATGTTGGGTTCGGTGGTTTTTCAATCACTTGCTTAATACGCCGCCCGTCGAGTTCGGCGATACCAAAGCGTGTAGGGTCGGCGACTTCGCCCAATGCAATCGCTGCTTCCGCCTTAGAGCGTGGGAATTTGCGCAAGAGGCTTTCCATCTTATCCTGAAAAATGTTGTCTCCCAGGAACATCGCAAACGGGTCGTCGCCAACGAATTCCCTGCACAAACTGACCGCGTGTGCCAAGCCTTTCTGCTGCTCTTGCACGATGTATTCCAGATGGACCCCCATTTTTGCGCCGTCTCCTAGCTGCGACACAATCGGTGAGTCCATCGTGTGGACGACGATGCCGATGTCCTTCAAGTCTGCCTGTTTCAATACATCAATCGCGTAAGAAATCAGCGACTTGTTGGCAACAGGGACAAGGGGCTTGGGCATCGTCAGCGTTACAGGGCGCAGTCGTGTCCCTTGACCAGCAGCCAGGATCACAGCTTTCATGCGGGTTTTCCTCCAAAATACGTGCTTAGACAGTCAATTGTGCGCGATGGTACAAAATAATTTGTCAATGGTCAAACAGTGCGAAATACTATGATGTACCATCAAGATACTATCGGTTAAGTAAAATTCCCATATGATCGAAAATTCCTCTATCACCTATCGCGCCAACATCTTATACATTGACGACGTGCCACTTCCTGACATTGCCGCGCAGCAGGAGACACCATTCTACATTTACAGCCTGCGCCGTGCGCTCGACAATTTACAGCGCATCCGCACAGCGTTTGCTGAACTCAAGCCTCATATCCATTACAGCGCGAAAGCTAATGCGAATATGGCATTGCTGCGGGCGTTGATCGGCGCGGGCGCCGGGATTGATGCTGTGAGCGCGGGCGAAATCCATCGTGCGCTGAAAGCTGGCGCTGCGCCGGAAGATATTGTCTTTGCGGGCGTGGGGAAAACCAAAGCCGAAATCCGTTATGCCTTGGAACAGGGCGTCGGCTGGTTTAATGTAGAGAATGTGCGTGAGTGCAGCATTATCGACGCGGAAGCTGCGCGGCTGCGCAAACGCACGCGTGTTGCCTTGCGCCTCAATCCTGACATTGCTGCCGATACGCATCGTCACATCGCCACCGGACACGGCAAAGCGAAATTTGGCTTGACTGCGGAACAGGTTGCTGAACTCCTCAAACAGCAAGCTAACTTTCCAAGTGTGGATTTTGCGGGCATTCACGTTCATATCGGCAGCAACCTGCACAGCACCGACGCCACACATGCCGCACTCGAAAAGGCTTTGGAACTCATTGCGCCGTATCCCCACATACGCACAGTCAATATCGGCGGTGGCTTGCCTGTTACATATCGTGCTGACGAGCAAGTTCCGCCGTTTGAATCATTTGCCGAAACGATGACGCCACTGCTCAAGGGCTATGAGGTGCTGCTAGAGCCGGGACGCGCGATTGTCGCTGATGCAGGTGTCTTAGTGACGAGTGTTCTGTACGTCAAACAACAGGCAGGACAGCGCTTTGTCATCTGTGACGCCAGCATGAGCGAACTGATACGTCCCGCGCTGTACGACGCACATCATGAAATTGTGCAAATGCTCCCCACTGTAGCGACAGATGAAACCGTGATCGTGGTCGGTCCCGTATGCGAAACGACGGACGTTTTGGGACAGAATGTGCCGCTGCCGCCTGTAAAAGAAGGCGATGTGCTGGCAATCCTCACCGCAGGCGCATATGGCATGGTGATGTCCAGCAATTACAATCAGCGTCCGCGCCCGGCGGAAATTGTTGTTAACGAAGATGGCAAAACATGGCACGTCGCGCGCCGCCGCGAAACATGGGATGATATGCTGCGTTTTGAAGAATAGTGATTCACTGACGTTACGCACCGTGAACCTGTGAACAAGGGGTTTAAACCCCTTGTTCGAGCTAAGCCTGCGTAATATCAGTGATTAAAGGAAAAAGCAGATGAACAATATCACGACCTCAATGGTTGAATTCAAAGCAAACGGCTCAAACGCACCGGGCTATCTGGCAGTTCCCGAAGGGGTGAACCCAGCGCCGGGTGTCGTCGTCATTCAGGAATGGTGGGGGTTGGATGAACACATCAAAGACGTGGTGCGGCGGTTTGCGGGCGAAGGTTTTGTTGCGCTTGCGCCTGACTTGTATCGCGGCAAAGTTGCCGAAGAACCAGACGAAGCGCGCAAACTGGCGATGGAACTTAACCACGACACAGCGATTAAGGACATGCAGGGAGCAGTGAATTACCTTGTCGAACATCCAAAAGTTATGCCAAAGAAAATCGGCATTGTGGGCTTTTGTATGGGCGGTGGCTTGGCGGGGCAAATGGCATTCAAGGGACAGCATGTTGGGGCAGTAGCCATATTTTACGGTGGACGACTGCGTTTAACAGATGAGGATGCTGAAGCGGTTTCTGCGCCTGTGTTAGCCATTTACGGCGAACAGGATCAAAGTATCCCGCCGGAAACTATTCATACCAACGAAGAAATGCTGCAAAAGTATCATAAACCGCACGAGTTTGTGACCTATCCCGGTGCGCCACATGCCTTCTTTAATGACACGCGCGCTGCATATCGTAAGGAAGCTGCTGAGGATGCGTGGAAACGTACACTAACGTGGTTTAGAAAGTATCTGGTATAGAGCGAGTCGGACTTTAAGCTGAGGCATCCGCCGGAATGCCTCTACCTTCAACCTTTGCTTGTCAATCGCTGCATGTTTAATGGATGCGGCGAATGACGGTCAGCACTTTACCACGCACATGGCAGTGCCGTGCATCAACGTAGATGGCGTCCATCGTCGGGTGCTTCGGTTGCAAACGCACGCGCTCACCTTCGGGATAATACAGCTTAAGTGTGGTTTCGCTGCGTTCATCGAGCCATACCGCAACCATATCACCTTGTTGGGCAGTATCTTGCCGATTCAGCAGCACAATGTCGCCATCGGCAACCATCGCGTCGATCATCGAGTCGCCCTTCACACGCAGCGCGAAGACGTTTGCCGGATCAACGCCGCCCAACATATCGGGGGTCACGTTGATAGCATTTTCCTTATCATAGTAGTGTCCAGCGTCATCCGGTACAGGAACTGGTTTGCTGGCAACGATCTGCCCGACCAGTGGCACAAACAGTCCTTTGTCGATGGACATAATGTTATGCACCATCGGCTCACCGTTCTTGCCCACCAGACGCAGCCCGCGTGACACACGACCTGAGCGTGAGAGATAACCTGCTTGCACCAGTTTGTTCAGATTGTAATTGACTACCGAAGTCGAATTAATATCTGTTGCCAAGCCGATTTCGCGAATCGTCGGAGGATAACCGTTTGATTCGATGTATTGTTCCATGTAGCGCAAAATGCTGCGCTGTCTTTCAGAGCGTCGATCATAACTTTTCATCTTCTAAACCTTTGTTCTAGGAATGCCTGTTCTAGATTGTAAACGAACCTGTGTTCTTATGTCAAATAAATGCTCATTTTGTGCTGCATCCACGTTTTGTTCTATACTCACAACGCCACTCAGGAACACTTTACAAAGGGGGACTAATGGAACAGTTACGACCACCGCTCACCTTGATAGTGCTCAGCTTGTTTGAATTTTTGGGGTTGGTATTGTGGATACAGCAGGTCAACAGCGGCAATTATCTTATTGGCGCTGTGATTTTAGCGGCGGGGTTATCCTTAGAACGCTTTACCGTTTATGTCACCATGATTCGCCCGATTGCGCGCGATGAACGTATTGGATTATATACGCAGCGCTTCACGATCCAGGGCGTGCGTGAGACGCTGATCTGGGTCGCATGGCTGTGGATTGCCCTCAATCTCGGTGCCATTCGCTACATCGCCGCGCTTGTCTTTCTATTCGTCACGATGCTGCTGGAACACAGCGTTGATGTTGCCGAGCATAACGGCGTGCCACGTTTGTCTTATCTAAATCATCCCAAAGTGCTGTTGCTGACTGCGATTGAAGCCATCGGCGCGACAGCATGGCTCTATCTGCTGCATCAAGGGCAGGACACGACGGCGCTTGGTGTGTTGTTCGTGGCATTTATCGCAGAACACATCTTTCAGGGGCAGATGGTGGAGATCAAGCCCGCTGCGGCTCAACCTGCCTAAAATTGATTACCGAACAGGTTAAAGGTGTCCTGCGCTTCGCTGACAGCGCGCTGCAATGGAGCGAGGTCTGAATATTGCCCGAACACGTTGGGCAGGGCTTGCGCCATGGTAATGTACATTTGCAGGTTGATGCGCTCCGAGCCGTGCCAGCCATCGAAGAAGTCACCGTCGCCGCCGAACTGTCCACCATCGGAGAAGTCGAAGAATGGATAGCTGTACTGCGCCATCAACGCCGACACACGCGCTGAGGCTTGCGGCATGTAGGTATGCTGTCCGTTTGCCAGCATCTCATCGTACAGCGTTGGCGCAAACGGCGGGAAGAAACCGACGACGAGGATGCCGCGTTCCTGGCAGTATTGCAGCAGACTGTTGAGCAGGGTAATCGCCTCTTCGGAAACGCTGTCGCCGTACACGTACATATTCTCCCCGTTCCGCATCCATTCAAGGTGACGGTTGCGTTCCGTTTCGGGCGTTAACCAGTGCGCAATCAAAAAGTCGCCGTACTGTTCACTGCCGTCATTGCGGAAGCCATGCCCATCCGTGATCGCGCGGATACCCAACGCCATGCCGCCGAAGCCGGGTTCGGTACGCCTGAGCAGTTGCCCATAATCCAGCGGGCGAATACCCGCCAGCGTATCTTGTATCACGCTGCGGTTGACGAGGAAGATTTGTTCAAAATCACTGACTTCCGGCTCCCAGGTTTCGGGCACGAAATTGGGATTAAACCATACTTGATCGATGCTTAAAAGCAAGACCTCTGGCAAAGCATCGGGCGACAATGCGCGCATGAATTCGTCAACACGCTGCAACGACCATGCTGGCGCTGCCGCGTTATAAAAAACGCTGCTATCACGATTGAAAAACACCGAGCGAAATTGCAGCACGCGCGATGAGCCGATTGCCAGCACTTCAGGTTGGCGCGCTTCGGTGGAGAGCAGCTTATAGGTGAAGTCACGGTTGCCATAACGTGGGCGATACAGCACAGGCACATCACCTTGCTGTATCGCCACGACCATCGACAGCGGCATAGACTCGCCACTGTAGATCAGAATCCCTGTGAACACCAGGAATGCAATGGCAAACGGCAGCGAGAACAGGAACAGCTTTAGCCAGAAAAGCGTTCTCATCAACCCTCTTGCGGAGCAGGATTCAGCACGCGCCCCATGAACAACACCGTGCTCGTCCGCCGATCATAGATAGTGTAAATGAACGGGCGATCAATCCGCAGCTCAATCGCCTCTTGCGGCTCCTGTACCGATGTAACACCGACTACCGCTACTGTCGCAGCAGCCGCTTCTGTGCCTGCTTCGTCCAGTTTGATGAATGCCTTGTGTAACACGTCGCTGATGGATAGCTGTGCATCTGCCATGCCTGAAAAATCGGCAGCTTCAGTGAATGCAATCGGCATCCCCATCGCGCTAAGTGTATCAGTCAGGCTCACGTCAAATTCGTACTCAAAGCGCGGCATGAACAGGTTGACTTCCTGAAGTCCTAATCCATCGACAACCGTATTAAATGTCTCAACGGCAAAAGACTGTTCAAAAGTTTCAAATTGTCCGGCATCCGGTAGGAACACCAGCATCGACATATCGCCCCAATACGGCAGTTCAATCGCCTGATAGCCTTCACCTTGTAGGTATAAAAATTGATTCTGCTGGTTCATCATCGGCACGGTGATCTGGTACTGGTTCAGCGTCGTCGATGACTCGAAGA
>CALMZT010000507.1 GCA_937870805.1 uncultured Chloroflexota bacterium | reverse complement strand
CACCGAGAAATTTTAGAGAAAAAGCTGTGAAATTGTGTCTCAGTAAACATTACATCTCGAATTATCAAACAGGTTCTGAAGATGATTACATTCAAGCGAAAACCGTATTCGTTAAGGCTTAGTGGGCGCACACGCTGGTGCGCCCCTACGTATCCACAATATTCACCACTCCCCCTCAACTTCTGTTTCTAACAATTCTTTATTGCGACTTTGCCCGACATTATGCGTAAATGAGAATCATGCATACTTCTACACCAGCGCGTGTATAATAACGATTGTGATGGAGTGAACAAACTATGCGCATTATCGTACACACCGGCAAGGGCGGTGTCGGCAAAACCAGCATTTCAGCGGCGACAGCACTACGCTGTGCCGAAATGGGACTCAAGACGATTGTCATCAGCACCGACACGGCGCACAGCCTCGGTGACTCGCTGGAAAAACAGATCGGTCCCGAACCTGTCGAGTTGTATCCCAATTTGTGGGCGCAGGAAGTCGATGCGCGCTACTCGATGGATAAATATTGGGGGCGCGTGCAGAAGTACATGGTGGCGTTGTTCAGCCGTCAGGGCGTGAATGATATTGTCGCGGAAGAAGTCACCATTCTGCCGGGCTTGGAAGAAGGCGCACACCTACTGTGGATTAACAAGTACGTCGAAGAAAAACAGTTCGACGTCCTGATCGTGGATGCTGCGCCCACTGCTGAAACGCTGCGGCTATTGAGCCTGCCAGACGTAACGCGCTGGTGGTTCGACAAGGTAATGACGCTGACACGCGGCGCGGCGAAGATCCTGCGCCCGATCAACAAAGTCTTTCGACGCGATGATAATCTACCTGAAGAAGATGCCTGGGATCAGGTGCAACTGCTGTTCGCGACCCTCGATAAGGTGCGCAACCTGCTCACCGACTCGGAAATCGCCAGCATCCGTTTAGTCGTCAACCCGGAGCGCATGGTCATTAAAGAGACACAGCGCACGTACACCTATCTCAATCTGTATGGTTACGCCACCGACGCCATCATCTGCAATCGCATCATTCCGCCGGAAGTCACTGACCCGTATTTTGCGATGTGGAAAGCCAATCAGCAGGACAACATCAGCTTCATTGGCGAAGCGTTTGGCGAGTTACCTTTGCTGCGCGCGCCGCTGTTTGGGCAGGAAGTCGGCGGTTTCGAGACGCTGCGTAAGCTGGGCGATACGCTGTACGCAGACCGCAGCCCTGCCGAGCAGATGTTTGAGGGCAAGACGCACACTATCGAAAGCCTAGGCAAGCATTACTTCAAGCTGTGTGTGCCACTGCCTTTTGCCCGCAAAGACGACATGGACATCTACCGTTCACGCGATGAACTGACGCTGCGCGTGGGTCCGTACCGCCGCAACATCGTTTTACCGTATGCCCTATGGGACTTAGAAATTGCCGATGCAAAATTTGAAGAATCCACACTCTGTATCCGATTCGGCAGCGCCAGCTAACGGACACGTCAACGGCAATAACGAGACATCCGCAGGGGCGAGGCATGCCTTGCCCCTACAACAACCTGATGCCCCAAAACCCGCACGCACCCCTTTCGTCATCCCACAACGCCCGCGTTCGCTGGAAATGCAGATTCGCTTCATGCAGACGATTGTCTTCGCATGGTGGCTGTTCGGGCGTGTGATCCTGCGCTATGTGTTGATGCGGCGTGTGCTCGGCTCGGACTTCGCCATGAAGGGGCATGACCAGCGTATGCGGCGCTACACACGCGAGTATCGTAACTTCGCGCTGAAAATGGGCGCGCTGCATATCAAACTCGGACAGTTCATCTCCACGCGCATCGACATTCTGCCGGAAGAAATCATTCAGGAATTGTCGAGTCTGCAAGATGAAGTGCCGAGCGTGCCGTTCAGCAAAATCCGTCCGGTTCTGGAGCGTGATCTTGGAAAGTTAGATGTGCGTTTCGCGTGGTTCAACGACAACACGGTTGCCGCCGCGTCGTTAGGACAGGTGTATCGCGCGCAGTTGAAAAGCGGTGAGCGCGTCGTCGTCAAAGTGCAGCGTCCGGGCATCCGCGAAATCTGCTACACAGACCTCGCGGCACTGCGGGTCGTCGGGCGTTACGCTATGCGTATCCCCTACATCGCGCGCCGCGCCAACGTGCCTTCGCTGGTGGAAGAATTCGGGCGTGTACTGGTGCAGGAACTGTCGTATGAGCAGGAAGCGCGCAACGCTGAACGCTTTGCTGAGATTTTCAAAGATGACATGGGCGTGTACATCCCGGCGGTGTACCGTGAGTACAGCAGCGACGAAGTGATTACGCTGGAAGATGTCACGTCGATCAAGATCAACGACTACGCAGCTATCGAAGCGGCGGGCGTCAACCGTAAGCTCGTCGCGCAGCGTTTGATGGACAGCTACCTCAAGATGGTGTTTGAGGAACAGTTTTTCCACGCCGACGCGCACCCCGGCAACCTGTTTGTCTATCCGCTGCCTGTGCCCAATGGAAAAACCGATTTCGGCAAGGATGGGCGTCCATTTTACCTGATTTTCGTAGACTTTGGCATGACCGGCACGCTGACTTCGCAGATCGCCAGCGGCATGGTGACGACGCTGACGGCGATTCTGGCGCGCGACGCCCGCAAGCTGGTGAACGGCTATCAGGAACTTGGCTTGCTGCTGCCGGATGCCGATGTGGAGCGCATCATCGAAGCCAGCGAAGCGACGTTTAATCAGGTGTGGGGCATGAATATGTCCCAACTGAAGAACATCGAATACAAAGATGTTGCGGAACTTGGCAGCGAGTTCAACGACCTGATTTACGCCATGCCGTTTTATCTGCCGCAGGATTTCATCTATCTGGGGCGCGCGATGGGCATTCTCAGCGGGTTAGCCACCAGCCTCGACCCGACGTTCAACCCCTGGCACGAACTGCAACCTTACGCACAGAAGCTGCTGGCGCAAGAGCTTGGTGGTAGGAATGGCGCGCAATCGAAACTGCCGGACATCAACGTCTTTGGCTTCCCGCTGCTGCAAACGCTGTTCAGTGGCAACGGCGCGGGCACGCTGATGGAAATCGGGAACAGTCTGCTGCAAAACACGTTTTCAACGCCCGCCCGCGCAACTGCCCTGCTGGAACGTATGGAACGCGGCGAATTACATGTCAAAGCCTCGCCTGACGCGGAACAGCGCAAGCTGCTGGCGCGCCTCGAAGCGCAATCACGCCGCACCACGCAAGCGGTGATGTTCGGCAGCCTGTTGATTACGGCGACGCTGTTTTACACCAACGGTGACAATATTCTGGCAGTCATCGGCTATGTGCTGTCGGGGATTGCGCTGTGGTCGTTGTGGGTGCAGGGAGACTAGAATGTGCCAACACCGGAATTTGAGGAGCAACTTGTTGACGCGGTAATAGAGCACTTCGCTCAAACAAGAGAACATCAACATACAGCCGAAACCTGGG
>CALMZT010000506.1 GCA_937870805.1 uncultured Chloroflexota bacterium | reverse complement strand
GGGCTTCAATACACGGAAGGCTTCGCGGAAGACAGCGGGGTTATCCGGCGACAGGTTGATGACGCAGTTCGACATAATGACATCAACAGTGTTATCGGTAACAGGTAGCGCTTCGATCTGTCCATGACGGAACTCGACATTGGTAACGCCTATCCGTTCCTTCGCAGCATTCGCCTTTGCCAACATATCGGGTGTCATATCGACGCCGATAACCGTGCCTGTTTCGCCCACCTGGCGCGCCGCGAGGAAGCAATCAATGCCACCGCCGCTGCCGAGATCAAGCACAGTTTCGCCTGCTTGGAGACCTGCAATAGTCACTGGATCGCCGCAACCCAGCGACAATTCCGTCACCTCAGCAGGCAGCCCCGCCACAAGCTGCGCATCATAAAGCGGTGAGCCACAACCTGCGTCAGTGCTGCAACAGCTTGAACTTGATGTACCGCAGCATGAACTACCCTGGGAACGTGCAATTGATCCGTAGCGTTCGCGAACGTAATCGTGAATTTGGATGTTATCCTGAGACATAATGATCCTCCATCGGTAAAAAGCAAAGTTAAACATGGGGTCGCCAAAACAGCGCCTAAAAATAATTTATATTGATGAATGTCGATGTATTTACTTAAAAAAAGAGACGACGCATCACTCGACGGGAATCGACTCCGGTGGTATCAATTGATCGTTATAGTCTGGTGCAAAGGTGCGAACTAACATGCCACAGCACATGTTAAAGTGTTCCTGATTCAGCGTGTAGAACCGATGGCGACCTTCTTCACGGATGAACACCAGATTCGCGTCCTCTAGAATCTTCAAGTGATGACTAACCGTAGGCTGCTTTACTTTGCCACCCATCTTATCAACGATGTCGCTGACGCTGCACCAAACACAGCAGAGATGCTGCATAATCTCCTGTCGGTGCTCGTCGGCAAGTGCTTTTGCGAAGGTGACTTGATTAGTTTCCATATTTGTCATTATATTGATAAACGTCGATATGTCAATGATTCAGTTTCCCAATATTGGGCAATGCCAACCATCAGTGCTTTTAACTCATTTCTCACATGCATAGCATAAAAGCTCGTGCGGGCATAAAATAGGGATATTCGACAATGCAGAAGGGCAGTTTCCTTGAGCAAGAAAGTTGTGATGATTGTCGATGACGACTGGATGAACCGTGAAGTCATCGAAGCCTATCTCCTGAATGCAGGTTATGAAGTCGTGAGCGCACACAATGGTGAACAGGCGCTTCAACTGGCTGCTCAAAAGTCGCCCGATTTAGTGTTACTCGATTTAAGAATGCAAGGCATGAACGGAATTGAAGTGTGCCGCCACTTAAAGGCACATCCCAACACGCAACAAACCCCTGTGCTGATTGTATCTGCGCTCAACAGCGAACAACAGAAAACCGAGGCAATCGCGGCGGGTGCCGACGATTTTATCCCTAAACCTCTCGATTCGATGCTAATGCTCAATCGCATCAAAAGCTTCGCGCGCTTCAAACAACTGGCGCAAGCGTTTGATGCCCGTCAAGAAACGCTGCGCAGTATCCTACTTCGTCACGTCAACAGTGAGACGGCAGAAGCCATACTCGCTGAGTTCCTGCTCATCCAGTAAAGCGTAGAGTAATCGTCGCTTGTCAGCTTCTAGCCAATGCTGGTACAACTGCTATATCGCAGGTCGCTGGAGGATATAGCACAGGATGTCGTATCGCTCACCGTCTGGACGTGGCTCGAATGGTACCCCTTCATGGGTCATTTTCCTATTGGGGGTAGCGCTGGTGTTCGGATTGTATTATGTCGGTATAGGCGTGCGTGATTTTTTCCAGACAGGGGGATTGGGTATTGTTGAATCAACGCAGCGTGCTGATCTCGTGAGTACGGCGACGGCGGTACAAATGCAGGTCAGAGAACAAAGCGCAACGCCGATCCCCACATTTACCCCTTTACCCTCCTGTACAGATTTTGTGGTGATTGTGCCAAATGCGATTGTACGCGAACAACCGAATACCAGCGGTGCGATTGTTACACAGTGGGGGTTAGGGACTGCCGTGTGTGTGATAGGGCGTGCATCACAAAATAGTGAGTGGTATCTTGTCGATAGTAATCCACGCACACGACGGGTTGATGAAGCCTATATGCGCGAGGATGTGATTGAAGCCTCGAATCCGACGCTCACACCCTCACTCACGTTTACCCCACCGCCGACGATTACCCCCACGAACACGCCGACAGTCACATCGACGCCGCTGCCGCTTCCCACAGCCACCTTTGATGAGGACGCTACCGCGACGCCGACGCCGACACCAACTCCGACACCAACACAGCCCTTTGAAAGCGCTTAGTCACCAGCGCCTGCGGGAACTGGCACCGGGGTATGGACAAGGTGCTCAACAACTGTTTGTTGAGTCAAGACTGCTGCAAGGAGACGTAAGACCGCACCCACACCCAGCAGAAGGACAACATTCACGCCGCCATTCGCAAAACTGCTACCCAACAAGGGACCGATGAAGACCGAAATGGCAATGGTCTGATAATAAGCGCCGCTGTAGCATATCATGTCCTGTGGTTGAACATCGCGCGTTTTTTCCGTAAATAGACGGAACAATGTAATGCCTGTGATCGTCCACCCACCCCATGTGTAAACCGCCGCGATCAACGTCACCCAAAGATTAGGGGCAAACGCGATAATCACGGACCCAATGGCTGTCGCCATCATTGAAAGCGCCATTGTATTGCTGTTACCAATACGCACAACGAGACGACTCACTAGCACAGAACCGATAATACCACCAAGCAGTTCCATCAGACCAAATGCAGCCATAAAGGCTTCATGTGCGCCTAAAGCTTTAACCAGGTACGGCGCATGCACAGCACAGACTGACATGAACGCGATGTGTGTCACCACCACCGCAAAAATAACCTGTCGAAAACCAGTGGAGCGCCAGGCATTCACTTTTGAACGTGAGTGTACGGCGGCTTTGGGGGTGTCCTTCGACTGCACACGAGTGACATGCCACAGACTCATCAACGCGCCGAGAAAAGCGATGCCAAACATCATTTGATAGTTCAGGGGGAACGGTACCACCTCCATCCCGAACCATCCCAAGAGGATCACTGTCGTCATACCGAGAATAATGTTCATGGCCAGCGAACGATGGCTGAGCAAGCGTGTTGTCGTATGTTCCGGGATGGTTTCACGGAACATTGACAAGAAACCTACCGCCGCGACTCCTTCGCCTAACGCGGGTAAGCAAATCGCAAAAATTAACCAGATGGCACGCAGTTCCACAGGGAAAAACGGCGCAAATGCAGGTAGCAGAAACACGAAGCGCTGCCAGAATGCAGGCAGTGCAAGCGATTGCGTGGTATTGGTAAAACGACTGCGCCAACGCGCACTAAAGGCAACGGAACTCAGCAAAGCACAGATTGCAGGCAAGGATGTAATCAACGCGATTTGCAAAGGATTCGCATTGAGCCGAATTGCGTAGATTTGCAGAAAGCTCTTGGTCGCCGCTAGAGCAATGCCATACCAGGCAATATCCCAAAAGAAATGATGGAAATTAGCCTGCTCAACTGTGCGCGGCTTAGCTGCTATGGAGAGTTTCATAGATGAATTATCTGACCTTCTGCTTAGGTGAAGCTGACACATTTAACAGTGTGGTATCGATTTCTTATGTTCATTATCAACCCAATATCATTTTTTTCTATAGCCATTTTCCTTTATTAGGAAAATTTTCACTATTTCATAACAATGGACTCAGATATGGCGATTTAGCGCGAAAGGGGTATAGTTTTGGACAGTTCGCTTTTAGAAAGAGAGGCTGTTATGTCATTCTTTGGTAATCGTCGTCAAGAACAACCAGCACCCCCTCCACCTGTGCGCGAGGAAACCATTGAACCTCCTCGCCCTAGTCCAACACCTGCTCCCCTACCACCACAGCAACCCGTAGGTTTTGAGACAGTGCTTGGTGCGAACTCAACGATGGAAGGCACGCTGCGCAGTAATGCCAATGTGCGTTTGGATGGAACCTTCTCTGGAACGCTGGACATCAACGGCAATGTCTTAATTGGCGAAACCGCGAAAATCAACGCCGATGTCAAGGCATGCAATATCTCGATTGCCGGCGCAGTACGCGGCAACATTGTCGGTAAGAAAGTACAACTGCTGCGCACTGGACGCATCTGGGGCGATATAACGGCGAACGCACTGACGACGGAAGAAGGCGCGTTTATCGACGGCAAAATCAGAATGTCGAGCAGCGAAGCACCGCCCGCAGATCCACAGCAGCCTACCCCTCCCTCTGGCACGAACGTAACCGCGCTGATGCAGCCAGAAGAGGAAGCCGATGTCGAAGAATCTGACGTTGAAGAGGAGCCTGACTTTACTGAAGAAGTTTCTGAGGACGATGAGGAAAATCGTGATTAAGGTCTTGTTTGTGTGTATGGGGAACATCTGCCGTTCGCCAATGGCGGAGGCAGTGTTTCAAAATCTGGTCAATGAAGCGGGTTTGAGCGACAAGATTCTGGTTGATTCCGCCGGAACAGGTGGTTGGCACGCCGGGGAACCTGCGCATCGCGGCACACTGCAAGTTTTGAAACTGCACAGCATTCCCTATAACGGACGTGCCCGGCAGTTTACAGGCAGTGATCTTGAGCAGTTTGATTATGTGTTAGCGATGGATACCGAAAACTTGAGCCACATCCAGCGCTTTGCTGGTAAAAAAGCCGAAGTGAGCTTGTTCTTAGACTACGCAGGGAAAGCCGGAATAGTAGATGTTAGTGAGGTGCCTGACCCCTACTACGATGGGCGCTTTGAGCACGTCTATGAGTTAGTGACTCAGGGGTGCAAAGCACTCCTAGCGCACATACGCGCTGAACATGGGATTTAATGAGATGCCCCTTTCATGAGGGGCATGTTTTTTGCATCTTAAAGTGCTTTTGCTGAATCCAATGCGTCGCGGACTTCTTCGGGTGTTGGTGTTCCTTCCAGCGTGAAGCGCGTCACAGAAGTCGCAGCAAGGTGTGCCGCGACATGTATCGCGCGCTGCATAGCATTAGATTCATCCCTAAAGACATGCAGCGCACAGAGTAAGGCAGCAGCGAAAACATCGCCCGCACCTGTGGGATTGATAACCTCTACCTGCGGCGTATCATAGGGATAAGACTGCCCTTTGTGATAGTACGTACCCCCCTTATCCGCGCGCGTCACTAAAAGGTGTTCCACTGCACCTGCGAACTCATTTTCGAGTTCAGGCGCAGCAATAATATCTTCTTCGCTGAAAACAACAATATCAATATCGCGTAGGACATCGGCATCAAACCAGGATTTAAACCGCACTCGACCGTCGGCATCCCAACGGCGCAGCCAACCTTGCAGCGTCAGCATCACTGTGGCATTCTTAAATTGGTGGGCAATCTGCGGATCGACTTCGTCGGTGAGCGGCGCAAGATGAACCAACGGTGCAGCCAGCCAATTCGTTGGTATATCAGCCGTCGTGATTTTCGAGGCTACACCACGAATATACTGGATGCGCCCACTAGGTTCATAAATATTTTCAAATGTACTGGTGGAACTCGCTGGCAGCACAATCAGCTCA
>CALMZT010000505.1 GCA_937870805.1 uncultured Chloroflexota bacterium | reverse complement strand
GTTCACTTCAGTGAACGTGGTACTTCGGCAGCCGGACACTTCAGTGTCTGGCGGGATATCCGCATTAAATAGTTAAAACGCACAAACCCCTTGTTCGAGAGAATAAACCTGCTTAACATCAGTTATTCATAAAAATACTGACATTGTTCGCGTTAAAAAATGATAAGTTCTCCCTTGAGTTTAGCGCCTCTTTGCGTTACCTTCCTGAGTGGATTTGACATTGATAGCTAAATAAGGAGCGACACCGATGGCAAAGATAGCAATTCATGGTTTCGGACGTATCGGGCGCACAGCGCTACGCATCGCCCTGCAAAACAATCAATTTGAAGTTGGCTCCATTTCCGACATCCGCGATGCCCCGACGCTGGCGGCACTGTTCGCGGTGGACACCAACTATGGACGCTGGCACGAACCTGTCAGCGCAACTGAGGATTCGATTACGATTGGTGGGCGCACCATCCCCTACTTCAACACAATGAAAGACCTGCCGGATTGGGGCGCGCTGGGCATTGATCTCGTCCTTGAATGTACAGGTCGCGCGACCACACGCCCTGGCGCACAGGCACACATCGACAAGGGTGCGAAACGGGTGCTCATCAGTGGTCCCGCCAAATCACTGCAAGATGCCGATGCGGTGCTGCTGCCGGGCATCAACCTCGAAAGTTACAATCCTGCACAACATAAGATCGTCAGCATGGGCAGCTGCACCACCAACGCGCTGGCACCTGTCGTCAAGGTGCTGATTGAGAATTACGGTATCGAATCAGGCTTCTTCTCGACGGTACACGGTTACACCAACAGTCAATCGCTCACCGACCAGCCAATGAAAGATCGCCGCGATTCGTGGGCGGCGGCTGAAAACATTATCCCATCGTCATCGGGCGCGGCGAAAACCCTGCTGTTCATCTGGAAAGACCTGAAGATCACGGGCAAGGCGTATCGTGTCCCTGTACGCACGGGCAGCATTGTCGAGGTCAACGCCATTTTGAACCGCGCCGTGACCGCCGACGAACTGAAGGATGCTTTCCGCAAGGCTGCTTCTGCTGCGCCGCTGAAAGGCATTATGGACATTCTGGAAGACGAATGGACTTCGGCGCGCATCGTCGGTGATCCGCACTCGTCCATCATCGACATCCCGCTGATTGGCGTGATCGGTGATCGGCTGGTATCTGTCGCGGCGTGGTACGACAACGAATGGGGCTTTACCTCGCGCCTCGTGGAAACCGCCGCGCTGCTCACCCGCGAAACCGTCCCTGCGTAGCGCATCACATCCTCAAACAAAATTGACCTTCATCTACATTCTCACATCGCAAACAGGTGTGAGAATGTTTATTGTTTGTTCAACGATTTCAATTGCGTCAGTGCTTCTTGCAAAGATAGATCTTTCACAGGTAACGGCGCAGTTTCCAAATCCGTGTCAGTGTGAGCTGCTTCCAGCACAGCCAGCATTCGGCACGCGATGCGTGTTTGGTCGGCTTCGCTGTAATGTTCAAAATGCATGGGGAACTGGCGATAATCCACATTGTAGCCATAAAATCCCTGCTCAAACATATGCTGATAAGGCAGTCCAAAATCAAAGGTCAGGACATCGCCAGCATTCAATGGAATCGTCACGGTTGGAATGGGACTGTCAACATCAAATTCGTAGGTCTTGGCAGGTCCGTGTTTGACATCAGGACGCGGGTCAAGCATCAGGATACGATAGGGGTGTGCATTCGGCTCGTGTTGACTGTAATCTGCGAACCGTGATGAGGTAGGTGGCGTTTCGTGCAGATAATCAATTTCGACAAACACAATTCCCGTGTCCAATAGTGCGCGGCGTTTGCCAAGATAAGTCTTGGCGGCTTCCGTATTTCCTTTGTTGGTCGGTGATAGAAGCTCAATCCATGCCACCGCATCGCCCATTTCAAGATCCGATGAAAGAGGATGCAAAGTGATCGCGAAATAAGGGTGTTCGCTATCTTCCTCTTCGATGATTTCAGCAACGGTTAACTCATTCGTGTAGGGCGCAGCCATCGAAGAACGATGACGAGGGTCATAAACAACCACATCAGAGCGCAAACGGCGCGTCTGCTCTGGGCTGTCAAGGCGACGGATTTGCAGCGATTCTTCCAACTCTGCCACATAGCCCAATGGTAAAAGCTGGACTCGTAAGGCTTCCATCAGGTGTGTGATGTGTGCATTATGAAAACGATGCCAGGTGTTTGTTGCCTGCCAAAAGCTGTGCAAATGAGCATTCAATCCCAAATATTGATTTTTGCGCGACTGAATCGCCATTGTTGACTATCTCACTACAGGGCGATTGCATCAAAATCACGATTTGGGTCAAGGAAGGTCAGAAACGTCATTGTAGGGGCGAACCTGTGTGTT
>CALMZT010000504.1 GCA_937870805.1 uncultured Chloroflexota bacterium | reverse complement strand
ATGGGCTCGTTCAGCGGCATTGACATCACCTCGACGCCGGCTCACCTGCGGGACTTTGGACTGGTCTTTCAGGACTATGCACTTTTTCCTCACCTCAACGTCAACGAGAATGTAGCCTTCGGTTTGAAAATGCGACGCCTGCCGCAAGACGAACTTACGAAGCGCGTAGCCAATTCACTGGAATTGGTTAACCTGAGTCAATTTGGAAATCGCCGGGTCACCGATTTATCAGGCGGAGAGCAGCAACGCGTTGCCCTGGCGCGTGCCCTGGCAACGCGTCCGCGCCTATTGATGTTCGATGAACCGTTGGGCGCGCTGGATGCCGAGTTCCGAGAAGGGATGCGCGCCGAGATCAAGCGGCTGCACATTGACCAGAATGCCACGACGGTTTACGTCACTCACGATCAGATTGAAGCGATGGCGATGGGTGATCGTATCGTCGTGATGTCGAATGCCGAAGTGCAGCAGGCGGCGACCCCAGCGGAGGTCTACTATAACCCCTCGAATCTGTTTGTCGCGCGCTTCATCGGCAGCCCCGGCATGAACTTGATTGAGGGTATCTATCAGGATGGTTTGGTACATATACCGGGTGACAACAAGTTCAGTGTTCCCCTGCGCTGGAAAGCCACACTCGACAAAGAACTGGGCAGTAATCACAAAGTCGTGATTGGTTTCCGCCCTGAAGCCGTTGATGTAGCTAGCACTGGCGAGATTGTATCGGAAAACTACGCGACGGATTTGCATGGCGGCTACACGATGCTGCATCTGGAACTTGGAAAAGATCAGATTATCCATGCGCGCGCCCCGCGTGAAACGCGCTATGAGATTGGTGAAACTGTGCGCTTTAACGTCAATCCAGAGATGGTGCGCTTCTTCCATCCTGAAACAGAACTGGCACTGAAGGAAGAGAGCGCTTAACATGAGCAACATTCGCTTAGAAAATATCACCAAGCGCTTCAAGACGACGACAGCGCTGGATAACGTGTCTTTTTCAATTGCCGACGGCGAATTCTTTGTGCTGCTCGGTCCAACGGGCGCAGGCAAGACCACGACGCTGCGGGTCATCGCGGGCTTGGAAAAGCAAGATGAAGGGCAGGTCTATTTTGATGACGAACTCGCAGATGGGCTGATGCCTGCTGACCGTGATGTGGCGTTTGTTTTCCAGCAGTATTCGCTGTATCCGAACATGTCCGTGTTCGATAACCTTGCCTTTCCGCTGCGTTCGCCGCTGCGCAATACGCCCGAAAGCGTTATCAAGCCGCGCATCCAAGAAGTTGCCGAAAAGCTGCGTATCAGTCACCTATTGGAGCGCAAAACGGCGAAACTGTCCGGCGGTGAAATGCAGCGTGTATCCATTGGACGCGCGATTGTGCGCTCACCACGAGCATTCCTGATGGATGAGCCGCTGTCAAACCTCGATGCTAAACTACGCGAGGCACTGCGAGTCGAACTCAAGCATATTCAGAAAACGCAGCACAGCACCACGATTTTCGTCACGCATGACCAAATCGAAGCCCTGACAATGGCAGACCGCATCGCCGTTCTCGATGAAGGGCATATTTTGCAGATTGGCACGCCACACGACATTTATGATCGCCCTGCGACAACCGCCGTTGCGCAGTTGGTCGGTTCACCGAAGATCAACCTGGTTGAGGCAAGTAGTCAGGATGGAACATTGACGGTAGAGAACAGCACGCTGAGCATGTCTGCGCCTGACACGATGCCCGAAAGACTGTTGTTCGGGGTGCGCCCGGAAGATGTGAAAATCACACAGGATGGGCAGTTCGCGGGCAAAGTCACGCTTACTGAGCCGCTGGGCGTTGAGACGATCATTCACATTCGCGTTGGCGACCAAACGCTGTTGAGCATCGTACCGGGCACGACAACGATGCGTATCAACGACGACATTCGTTTTGATGTTAACTCACAGCGTTTACACTTCTTCAACACGGAAGGCACGCGCATCACAGGTTGGTTGTAGGGACAATACTGGAAGACGAACCCCTCCCTAAATCCCTCCCCACTGCGTGGAGAGGGACTTGAAGACAAAATTTTGCCTCCCTGCGTGAGTGGGGATAGGTTGGGGACGAGAGTAATGAAGATATACAAACCCGCTGCTTAAAAGATATTTATTTGAGGAGCATACTTTATGAGATTTGGCGTCAATACGTGGGTATGGGTTTCACCGATCAATGCAGACGAACTGGAAAAGCTTGCTCCGCATGTGAAGCAGATGGGTTTCGACTGGATTGAACTGCCTATCGAAAGCACCACTGATTTAGATTATCACAGCGCCGCCGCCATCATCCGCGATTATGATTTGGGGGTGAGCATGTGCGCGGCGATGGCTCCTGACCGCGACCTGATTCACCCCGATATGGCAATACAGCAGAATGGGATGGAGTATATCCGTCATTGTATAGACGCCTGTCAGATCGTGGGCGCGACCAATCTCGTGGGACCCATGTATTCGGCGGTGGGACGTGTGTGGCAGCAAACGGCAGACGAACGCGCGCATGATGTTGATTTGCTAGTCAAAAATCTTAGCACGCTGTCACAATATGCAGGTGATATGGGGGTTGTGTTAGGCATAGAGCCTCTCAACCGTTTTGAGACCAGTTTTATCAACCTTGCCGACCAAGCGATTGAAGTGATTGACCGCGTGAACCATCTATCGTGCCAGATCATGCTCGATTCGTTTCACATGAACATCGAGGAAAAGTCGTTGGGTGATGCGATTCGCAAAACAGGTTCGAGGCTGGCGCACTTTCATGCCTGTGAGAATGATCGCGGCGCGCCGGGTTCGGGTCATGTGACGTGGAATGAAGTGGCGCAGGCTTTGCGTGACATCAATTACGATGGTCCTGTCGTTATTGAGTCGTTCACGAATAAGGTCAAGAGCATCGCGCGTGCTGCCGCAATCTGGCGTCCGTTTGAGTCGTCGCAAGACGCGCTGGCGCAAAATGGCGTGACATTTTTGAAGCAGTTGTTGGTGGGTTAGGGAAAAGGTTTTTCGTTGTTGGTTATTCGTTATTGGTTTTAAAGAAATTATGCGGCTTAAGAATTTGTTTCGGTAAGGAAGCATGAACCCCTCTCCCCAACCCTCTCCCCATTGCATGGAGAGAGGGAGAAATACAGGGAGGCGCGGCAATTACCGAACCTCATAGTTAATCTGCATGAGTTTCTGCATTTTAACGAATGACTAACAACTAAAAACCTGTAATTTTGAAGGAGATTTTAGCTTGACGAATAAATATATGACGCCCATTAAATGGCTGGGGGGCGCGGCAGTCATTGTGTTGATTATTGGGCAGCTTTTCGTGCCATTGAGCAGCCCACTCTTGAGCGAAGAAGCACGTAATGGTGTGCTCGTGCGCTCAATCCCCTTTGTGACGGCATTCATCGCCATTTTGCTGCTGTTCATCCTGTTGATTGCATTAGTCGCGCTACGCTTTAATGGCAAAATCCCCGGACGCAGCTATCGCGGTGTTGAGTACACAGTTGTCGCAGGGATTATCCTTGGTGTCGTGTGTCTGTTCCAGTCGTGGTCAATTGTGCCTTATCGCTACGGTTTCCTTTTGCTGCTGGGTTCGACATTGGGCTTCATCCTGTGGAGTCATGTCGTGCCCGCCAGCGCAAAAACCGATGATGATTTGCCGCCGCTGACTTCCAAGCAGCATGTGATTGCGGGAATTGCCGCGCTGATCGTCGTTGCCGTGCTGACGTGGAGTGCAGCAAGCGCGAACGCGCCTGTTGAGCCTTATGGCGTGCGCCAGCGTGTATGGGATACTTACGATGATGCGCGCAAAGCCGAAATCGCTACCGCTGCAATCAGCCAATTCAACAACGTCGAACTCCCCTTTTTACTTGTGTTCAACCTGTTTCCCGCAAGCATCGTTTACTTTGTGGTGCGTGAAGTTTTCGCGGAGCGGAGAAAAGAGAAACCTGCGCTGAAAACTTCGCACGCCACCAGCAGTGAAGCAATAGATATTTTATTGAAGAGTTAACGGCTGTTGGTGTATATAAACTCACAGTTTGCAGTGTAGGGAAAGCCAATCCCAAAGCTGCAACGCAAGCGTTGACTAGAGTTGGTGTATGAAATAAGACACAACTTGCGATCTGAATGTGGCAGTTCAACATACGCTATGGATGCTTCCCTAGTCTGTAGCCTCTATGATCGCTAGTCTCGAAGGGATTAGTTGCTTAGTCTGTAGAGACCTAAAAGACTTGAAGGGTATAACCATGCAAGAATTTGTTCCAGTCGTGAGCGCTACGGGCAAACGATTAATGCCTACAACACACCGCAGAGCGAATAAGCTAATTGTTAAAAAACGGGCACTACGGCGTTTTGACCGAGGCTTATTCTATATTCAACCTGTTGATCGACAAGATGGTTACACGCAACCAACGGCGATAGGTATTGATCCAAGAAGTCATAAGGAGGCATTCACAGTCAAGTCTGCTACTCACACCTATCTCAACATTCAAGCAGATGCCGTAACATGGACGAAAGAGCATATTGCCACACGTCGTCAGATGCGTCGTACACGGCGCTACCGTAAAACACCATATCGTCAATACCGCCCAAATCGACGCAAGAATAAAAAGTTTCTCCCTCCATCTACTTGGGCGCGCTGGAATTGGAAATTACGCCTATCTCATTGGTTAGTTCGCTATTATCCAATCACTGCCTTTGCAGTGGAAGATATAGCTGCAATCACTAAGCGCGGCAAAAAACTCTGGAATCTTCACTTTACCCCTTTAGAGGTTGGTAAACATAGATTCTATGCTGAACTCGCAGAGATTGCGCCAGTATATACATACAAGGGTTATGAAACTAATGGACAAATCAGAATAAATGCTAACAATCTGTTTCGGCAATGGGCTTAAGCCCATTGTTAGCAATCTAACTGGTTTTTCCATAAGTATGCACGCGACGCACTCCAATTAAAGAAAGTAGGCAATAAATTATCGGACAGTTGGTATGCACACTGTGTCGATAGTTGGGTATTAGCAAACATACTAACAGGGGGACACTCAAAACCGGATAATATGGCGATGCTATATATAACACCTCTACGTATACATCGACGGCAATTACATCTCTTGCAACCCGAGAAAGGAGGGATACGCAGACCTTATGGTGGAACTATTAGCCTAGGTTGGAAGCGTGGGACGTGGGTAAAACATGCACGTTACGGAGTATGTTACATTGGGGGAAATACAAAAGGTCGATTGAGTTTACATTGCCTAGAAGATGGCAGACGAATTGCAAGAGTAAACCCATCAACATTGCAATTATTAAATTTAGCAAGTTGGAGAATACGAAAAGGAGGCAAGGCGCATTCTAGTGTTGCTTAAGAGCGACAACACTCGCGCCAATTTTATGGCAAGACCAGTGACCCTTTTTACCGGACAGTGGGCAGACCTCACGCTCGACACAGTGGCGCAAAAGGCAGCCAGCTTTGGCTATGATGGCTTAGAGCTTGCGTGCTGGGGCGATCACTTTGAGGTCGATAAAGCGCTTGAAAGCGATAAGTATGCGCGCAGCCGTTGGGATATTCTCGAAAAACACGGCTTGAAGTGCTTCGCCATTAGCAATCATCTCGTCGGGCAGTGTGTCTCTGACAAGGTGATTGATGAGCGTCACAAGTCGATTCTACCTGCGCGTTTGTGGGGCGATGGCAAGCCTGATGGAGTACGCCAGCGTGCTGCCGAAGAGATGAAAAGTACCGCGCGCGCTGCCGCGCAATTTGGCGTCGATGTCGTCAACGGCTTCACAGGCAGCCCGGTGTGGCATATGCTGTACTTCTTCCCGCCGACCTCAGACGCGATGATTGATGCGGGCTATAGAGAGTTTGCCGATCAGTGGAATCCGATTCTTGACGTGTTCGATCAAGTAGGCGTGCGGTTCGCGTTGGAAGCGCATCCCACCGAAATCGCCTATGACATTTATACAGCGGAACGTACATTGGCGGCGCTTAATCGTCGTCCCGCGTTCGGCTTCAACTACGACCCCAGCCACTTCATTCCGCAGCGCTTCGATCCTGTGCAGTTCATCGCGGCGTTCCCGGATCGCATTTATCACATTCACGTCAAAGACTCAAAGGTTAAGCTGAACGGCTCGAACAGCATTCTTGGTTCACACCTGAGCTTTGGAGACATTCGTCGTAGTTGGGAATTCGTCTCGCCTGGGCGTGGTGATGTTGATCTCGATGGCATCATCCGCGCGCTGAACCGTATCGGCTACAACGGACCGCTTTCCATAGAGTGGGAAGACATCGGCATGGATCGCGAACATGGCGCGAAAGAAGCTGTGGAATTCGTCAAGCGTACCGACTTCACCCCGTCTAACGTCGCATTTGACGCGGCTTTTGCCTCAAAGGAGTAGGACGACATGGCAGACGACTCTGGATTCACGACGATGGCGGGGAAAACCGCCACCAGCGAAGCCCCTGTACTCGGCGTCGGCATGTTGGGCTATGCCTTCATGGGCAAGGCGCACACCAACGCGCTCAAAAAACTGCCCTATATGATGTATCCACCTGTAGCAATTCCGCGTTTGGTCGCCATTTGCGGACGCAATAAAGATGCGACAACGGCTGCTGCGAAACGTTATGGCTACGAAAAAGTCTATACCGACTGGCGCAAGATGCTGAAAGACCCCGATGTGCGCGTGTTTGACAATGGCGGACCCAACGATGTCCACGCCGCGCCGACGATTGCCGCCGCCGAAGCAGGCAAGCATGTAATTTGTGAGAAGCCGCTGGCACGCACCGCCGCCGAAGCCAAGAAAATGCTTGATGCGGTAGAAAAAGCGGGCGTCAAGCATATGGTCGCGTTCAATTACCGCTTCGTTCCGGCGATTGTGCAGGCGCGCAAGCTGATCGAAAGCGGCGCGCTAGGGCGCATCTTCCACTTCCGCGCGGTGTACCTGCAAGAGTGGATTATTGACCCGAATTTCCCTAAGATCTGGCGTCTCGACAAGAAAGTCGCGGGCAGCGGCGCGTTAGGTGATCTCGGCGCGCATATCATTGACCTGGGACGCTACCTCGTGGGTGAACCCAAGAGCGTGATGGGGATGACGCGCACGTTTATCGAAGAACGCCCCCTACCCGATGGCTCTGGCAAAGGCAAAGTCGATGTTGATGACGCTTTCGTCGCGCTGCTGGATTTCGAGAATGGAGCGCTGGGTACAGTTGAAGCATCACGCTTTGCTCAAGGACGCAAAAACTTCAACAGCTTAGAGATCAACGGCGAAAAAGGCACCATTCAATTCAATCTCGAACGCCTTAATGAACTCAACGTCTTTTGGGCGCATGAAGACCCTAAAGAAACGCGCGGCTTCCATAATGCAATGATCAGTGAATCGTATCATCCGTACTGGGAAAACTGGTGGCCTAGTGCTCACATGATTGGATGGGAACATACATTCGTACACGAATTCCATCATTTCTTTGATGCGATTGTGAACAATAAGTCGGTTGCTCCCTACGGGGCGGACTTCAATGATGGCTATCGCAACGCCGTGATTTGCGACGCGATTGTTAAATCAGCGCAGAGCAAGCGCGCTGTGGATATTAAGTATTAAATTCGCTTAGGGTTCAAAACCCCAAGCTACAAGTAATCTGTAAACCTCTGAAGAGGTTGGGAAATCCTCCTCGAACCCTTTCAGGGGTTTACGAAACCACAGCTAGATGTTTATGCAGTTTTCCAATTAACGACGGAGAAAAAATGGTTGTGTGTTTGCCCCGCCATACACTAAAGTGTCCGGCTGCCGAAGTACCACGTCCACTTAAGTGGACAGGTAAGCGGGCGTCGCGTAAATGAAATATTGTCAGAACTAATTCATTACATGAACATTCAGCCAAAAAGCACAGAAATTATTCCCAAAATAAATCACTGATGTTGCGCAGGTTTAGCTCGAACAAGGGGTTTAAACCCCTTGTTCACAGGTTCACGGTGCGTAACGTCAGTAAATCATTCTTAGGTAACTACTTATGACCCAAACCATTGCCATCCTCGGCGCGCTTGACACCAAAGGACAAGAGTTCGCCTTCCTCAAAGCGGAAATCGAAAAGCGCGGCTGTCAAACACTCGTCATCAATATAGGCGTGCTTGGAGAAGCTGCGTTGCCTCCCGACATTTCCAGCGCGGAAGTGGCTGAAGCAGGCGGCAGTACACTCAATGAATTGGTGAGTGCGCAAGATCGCGGCGCGGCAATGGCGGTGATGTCTAAGGGGGCAGCTGAAATCGTCAAACGTCTGCACGCCGAAGGGAAGATTCATGGCGTTATCTCGATGGGCGGCGGAGGCGGCTCATCTGTCGCCACGAGTGCCATGCGTGCGCTGCCTGTGGGCTTCCCCAAGCTGATGGTGTCCACCGTCGCGTCCGGCGATACCAGCGGCTTCGTCGGCACAAGCGACATTACGATGATGTACTCAGTAGTCGATGTGGCGGGCATTAACCGTATCAGCCGCCTGATTTATACCAACGCTGCGGGTGCGATCTGCGGCATGGTTTCGGGCGAAGTGACGCAAGGCGAAGACAAGCCTGTCATTGCCGTAACCATGTTTGGCAACACCACCCGCGCGGTCAATCACGCGAAAAGTATTCTCGAAGCGGCGGGCTATGAGGTGCTGGTGTTCCACGCGACAGGCAGCGGTGGGCGCACGATGGAAGCGCTAATTGCTGATGGACATATCACTGCTGTGCTGGATATGACCACTACTGAATGGGCAGATGAAATTTGCGGCGGCGTCCTCAGCGCAGGCAGCACGCGACTCGACGCAGCGGGGACAGCAGGTGTCCCGCAAATCGTCGTACCCGGCTGTATTGACATGTGCAACTTCTGGGCAATCGATACTGTGCCGGAACGCTATCACCATCGCAACCTCTACCAGTGGAACCCTAATATCACGCTGATGCGTACCACGCCAGCAGAAAATGCGCGCATGGGTGAAATCTTTGCCGAAAAATTGAACGCGGCAAAAGGTAAAGTCGCGGTTTATATTCCGGTGAAAGGCGTATCGGAACTCGACGTTGAGGGCAAGCCATTTCATCAGCCGGAAGCGCTGCAAGCCTTTACCGATGCGCTGAGAGCCAAACTGCGCGCGGATATTCCCATCATCGAAATGCAAACGGACATTAACGACCCGCAGTTTTCAGGCAAGACCGCCGAAGCGCTGTTGGAGATGTTGAAATAGGTTTTTAGTTGTTCGTTTTTAGTTTTTGGTTTTATTGCGAAGAACGAATAACCAACAACCAATAACCAAAGGAGACAACATGGCAGTTCCACGCGACGAAATTCTCAAACGCTTGCATGAGCATGTGAAAAATGGACGCCCGATTATCGGCACAGGCGCGGGCACGGGCATTTCCGCCAAGTTTGAGGAAGCAGGCGGCACGGACATTATCGTCATCTACAACTCCGGGCGCTATCGTATGGCGGGGCGCGGTTCGTTGGCGGGTCTCATGGCATATGGCGATGCGAACGCGATTGTCATGGAGATGGCTGGCGAAGTGCTGCCTGTCGTCAAGCACACGCCTGTGCTGGCAGGCGTCAACGGCACAGACCCTTTTCGCGTCATGTCCTATTTCCTCAAGCAGGTCAAAGAGATCGGCTTCTCCGGTGTGCAGAACTTTCCTACCGTTGGACTGTTCGATGGCGTTTTTCGTCAGAATCTCGAAGCGACAGGCATGGGCTACGACAAAGAAGTCGAGATGATTCGCCTCGCGCATGAGATGGACTTGTTTACGTCGCCTTACGTCTTTAATCCTGACGAAGCGCGCGCCATGACCCACGCGGGCGCGGATTTGATCGTGTGCCACCTGGGGCTGACCACAGCGGGCAGCATCGGCGCGGGCGTCGCACCTTCGATTGATGAAGCCGTTGAGCGTGTGATGCAGATGGCGCAAGCCGTGTGGGCAATCAAAAAAGATGCGCTGGTGATCTGTCATGGTGGACCGTTTGACGAGCCAGAAAATGTTGGCGCAGCTTTGAAGAAGATGCCAGGAATCGCGGGATTCTATGGCGCGTCCAGCGCCGAACGCTTACCTGTAGAACGCGCCATTAAAGCGCAGGTCGCGGCATTTAAATCGCTCGAATTA